>JBDLVJ010000309.1:0-4380 GCA_039804875.1 Pseudomonadota bacterium
CTTGGGCTTCTTCGGCGCCGGCTGGCCGGCGGCTTCGGCCTCCGCCACCTGACGGTCCCAGTCGGCGCGCTCAGCGGCCTCGGCGGCGGCCTGCTGCTCAAGCAGGGTGTGCAGCACCGGCAGCAGGAAGGCGGCGGTCTTGCCGCTGCCGGTCTGGCTCGAGACCATCAGGTCGGTGAAACCTTCGGCGTGGCCGCCGTTCATGGCCTTGGGGATGGTGGCGTTCTGCACCAGGGTCGGCTGGGTGAAGCCGAGGTCAACCACGGCCTGGACCAGCTCGGGCGCCAGGCCCAGGGCGGCGAAGGCGTTGGGCAGCGCGGGGGCTTGGGCTTGCGGCGCGGCATCGACCAGGTCGGTGGCGAGGGAGGAATCGAAACCGGTTTCGACCGGGAATTGCAAAGAGTCAGTCATGTCTATCGTCCAGGCGCCAAAACGGCGCGCAATGAGCAAAGCAGGACGAGCCGGACTAAAGAGTCCGGGCAGCGTGCCCGATCCGATCATGGTCAACAAGAAACATCAACCATCAAACAGATCGGCATGCCGCGTGCCCATGAGTGGGCCGACTGGTATGCGTGGGGCCCTGAATTCAAACCCAATGGTGGGTCGCCGGTTTACACCGTGAGGGGCCAGAGTGAGGCAGATGCACGTAAAAGTCGCCGCTCATGCGGCTGACTGGTCGCAATTGTCGCACAGTCACGGGTTTTCCCCAAGCTTTTTTTATTTCGGGCGCATGGGCCGGCACGGGTCGCGCCAGCGACACAAACGGTGACCGGCGCCTACAATCCGCGGTTACATCATTATTGTGTCAATTTTTTGACATTTCGCACCCACCTAGGAGCCGACATGATTTTTGGGAAACTGCTGCCCCGAGAGGGCAATTTCTTCGAACTCTTCAACCTGCACGCCAAGCACATGGTCGAGGCCTCGCACGCCTTCGCCGAGCTGGTCAAGAACTACGCCGATCCGGTGCTGCGCGACAAGTACAACCAGGAAGTCGACCGCGCCGAGCATGCCGCCGACCGCGTGACGATGGAAGTCAACCGCCTGCTGCACAAGACCTTCATCACGCCGATCGACCGCGAGCAGATCCACTCGCTGATCAACACCATGGACGATGTCGCCGACCTGATCCAGGACTCGGCCGAGACCATGGCGCTGTACGACGTGCAGCACATGACCGACGAAATCAGCCGCCTGACCGACCTGGGCGTCAAGTGCTGCGAGCGCCTGCAGGCGGCCGTGGCCCTGCTCGACAAGATCGCCGACGCCAAGACCGCCGAAGCCGCGCTCAAGACCTGCGAGGAGATCGACCGCCTCGAATCCGACGCCGACCGCGTGCTGCGCAACGCGATGAGCAAGCTGTTCCGCGAGGAATCCGATGTGCGCGAGCTGATCAAGCTCAAGGCCATCTACGAGCTGCTCGAGACGATCACCGACCGCTGCGAGGACGTGGCCAACCTGATCGAGGGCGTGATCCTCGAGAACTCCTGATCCGGGAGATCCAGCATGACTTCAATGCAGGCGGCCTTCTGGGTCATCGCCATGCTGGTGGCCATGGCGCTGCTGTTCGACTTCATGAACGGCTTCCATGACGCCGCCAACTCGATCGCGACCGTGGTCTCGACCGGCGTGCTCAAGCCGACGCAGGCCGTGGCCTTCGCGGCCTTCTTCAATTTCGTGGCCATCTTCATCTTCCACCTCAGCGTGGCCGCCACCGTCGGCAAGGGCATCGCCCAGCCCGGCGTGGTCGATACCCATGTGGTGTTCGGCGCCCTGGCCGGCGCCATCACCTGGAACGTCATCACCTGGTACTACGGCATCCCGAGCAGCTCCTCGCACGCGCTGATCGGCGGCATCGTGGGTGCGGTGATCGCCAAGGCCGGGGCCGGGGCGCTGATCTCGACCGGCCTGATCCGCACCGTGACCTTCATCTTCGTCTCGCCGCTGCTGGGCTTCCTGTTCGGCTCGCTGATGATGGTGCTGGTGGCCTGGATCTGCCGGCGCATGACGCCGTCCAAGGTCGACCGCTGGTTCCGCCGCCTGCAGCTGGTGTCGGCCGGTGCCTACAGCCTGGGCCACGGCGGCAACGACGCGCAAAAGACCATCGGCATCATCTGGATGCTGCTGATCGCGACCGGCTACGCGGCGGCCGAGGACAAGTCACCGGCGAGCTGGATCATCGTGTGCTGCTACGCGGCGATCGGTGCCGGCACGATGTTCGGCGGCTGGCGCATCGTCAAGACCATGGGGCAGAAGATCACCAAGCTCAAGCCGGTCGGCGGCTTCTGCGCCGAGACCGGCGGCGCGATCACGCTGTTCCTGGCCACGGCGCTCGGCGTGCCGGTCTCGACCACCCACACCATCACCGGCGCCATCGTCGGCGTCGGCTCGGTGCAGCGCCTGAGCGCGGTGCGCTGGGGCGTGGCCGGCAACATCGTCTGGGCCTGGGTGCTGACGATTCCCGCCTCGGCCTTCGTCGCGGCCATCGGCTACTGGGTCAGCCTGCAGCTGTTCGCCTGATTCAGCGCAGGAAATGCTCGCGGTAGTGCACGAGTTCGTCGATGGACTCGTGCACGTCGGCCAGCGCGGTGTGGCGCTGGTGCTTCTTGAAGGCCTTGTAGACCTCGGGCCGCCAACGCTTGGCCAGCTCCTTCAGAGTGCTGACGTCGAGGTTGCGGTAGTGGAAATAGGCTTCCAGCCTAGGCATGTACCTGACCAGGAAGCGCCGGTCCTGGCCGATCGAGTTGCCGCACATCGGCGAGGCGCCCTTGGGCAGGTATTTCCGGATGAACTCGATCACCTGGGCCTCGGCATCGGCCTCGGAGGTCGCGCTGGCCTTGACGCGGTTGATCAGGCCGCTGCGCCCGTGCGTGCCCTTGTTCCAGGCATCCATCGCGTCGAGCGCGGCGTCGCTCTGGTGAATCGCCAGCACCGGACCCTCGACGCGTGGCAGCAGGTCGGGGCCGGTGATGACGACCGCGATCTCGATCAGGCGGTCGGTCTCGGGATCGAGGCCGGTCATCTCGCAGTCAAGCCAGATCAGGTTCTGGGTGCTCTTGACCAGGTGCGGAACGGTTTCCGGGCTGTTGCCGCTGTCGGCGGCCGGATCGGGGAGGCTGGAATTCTGGCTCATGCCTCGATTTTCACCCATCGCGCGGCGGCATCGGCCGGCATTCGCTAGACTCGCAGCCATGGATTTGCCCTACCCCCCTCTTGCACTCCTCTGGACGCAGGGCTTTTGCGCCCTGCTGGTCGCGGGCCTGCTGACCCGGCTCTGGCTGTCGAGCCGACAGATTCGCCATGTCGCGCGCCACAGGCCGGCGGTGCCGGGCCCGTTCGCCGCCCGCGTCAGCCTGGCGGCGCACCAGAAGGCGGCCGACTACACCCTGGCCAAGCTCAGGCTTGAACTGATCCAGACCGCCTGGAACGCGGCCCTGCTGCTGGGCTGGACCCTGCTCGGCGGGCTGGACCTGCTCAATCAGCTGCTGCGCGGCCAGCTCGGCGACGGCCTGCCGCAGCAGGTCGCCCTGCTGGCGGGCTTCTTCGCGATCACGGCGCTGCTCGAGCTGCCCTGGACCTGGGTCCGCACCTTCCGGGTCGAACAGGCCCATGGCTTCAACCGCATGACCCTGGGGCTGTGGCTGGCCGACGGCCTGAAGTCGGCCGCAGTCGGTGCAGCGATCGGCCTGCCGTTTGCCGCCCTGCTGCTGTGGCTGATGGAGGCGGCCGGCTCGCTGTGGTGGGCCTGGTCCTGGGCCGCCTGGCTGAGTCTGAGCCTGCTGACGCTGCTGCTCTATCCGACCCTGATCGCGCCGCTGTTCAATCGCTTCGAGCCGCTGGCCGACGCCGCGCTGCGCCAGCGCATCGAGGCGCTGATGGCGCGCTGCGGCTTCCGCTCGCGCGGCCTGTTCGTGATGGACGGCAGCAAGCGCAGCGCGCACGCCAACGCCTATTTCACCGGCTTCGGCCCGGCCAAGCGAGTGGTCTTCTTCGATACCCTGCTGCAGCGACTCGCGCCGCAGGAAATCGACGCCGTGCTGGCGCACGAGCTCGGCCATTTCAGCCGGCGCCACCTGCCCAAGCGCCTGTTCATGATGGGCGGCATCAGCCTGCTGGGCTTCGCGCTGCTGGGCGAGCTGTCCGGGCAGTTCTGGTTCTACCTCGGCCTGGGCGTGCGGCCCAATCTGGTCGCGCCCAGCAGCGCGCTGGCGCTGCTGCTGTTCATCAACGTCGCGCCGCTGGCGAGCTTCTTCCTGACACCGCTGCTGAGCCAGCTGTCGCGCCGGCAGGAATTCGAGGCCGATGCCTATGCCTGCGCCCATGCCGACGGCCAGGACCTGGCCAGCGCGCTGGTCAAGCTGTATCAGGACAATGCCAGCA
>JBDLVJ010000310.1:0-2530 GCA_039804875.1 Pseudomonadota bacterium
GGCGGTACTCGGTCTCGACCTCGTCGAAATAGCGCTGGCCCTCGGCCTTGACCAGGATCTTGATGCGCGCCTTGTACAGGTTGTCGCGCCGGCCCCAGAGGTTGTAGACCCGGATCACGGCCTCCAGGTAGTTCAGCAGCTGGTTCCAGGGCAGGAAATCGCGAATCGTGCTGGCGATCACCGGGGTGCGGCCCATGCCGCCGCCGACCAGCACCTCGAAGCCGAGCTCGCCGGCCTCGTTGCGCTTGAGCTTGAGGCCGACGTCATGCCAGGCGGTCGCGGCGCGGTCCTCGGTCGCGCCGATGATGGCGCACTTGAACTTGCGCGGCAGGAAGCCGAACTCGGGGTGCAGCGTGCTCCACTGGCGCAGGATCTCGCCGAACGGGCGCGGGTCGGCGATCTCGTCGACCGCCACGCCGGCCAGCGCGTCGCTGGTGGTGTTGCGGATGCAGTTGCCGCTGGTCTGGATACCGTGCAGGCCGACGGTGGCCAGCAGGTCCATCACGTCGGCGGCCTGGGTCAGCGGAATCCAGTTGAACTGGACGTTCTGGCGCGTCGTGAAATGGGCGTAGCCGGTCAGCAGCCGGCTGCCGATCGACTGGCCGTCGCGCAGCTGGATGTCGCCGAGCTTGTTTTGCGCCGCCACCGCGCCCTGGAAGATCTCGTGGCTGGGCTGGTCGTACTCGCGCGCGATCCGGCCCAGCACGCGCAGCTGCGTGGTGCTGAGCTCGCCGTAGGGCACGGCGACGCGCAGCATCGGTGCGTGACGCTGGATGTACCAGCCATTTTGCAAGCGCAGCGGCTTGAACTCATCGCCACCCAGGGTGCCGGCGTGGAAGCGATCGAGCTGGTCGCGGAACTGCTCGGCGCGCTGGCGCACGAACTGGCGGTCAAATTCGGTGTACTGGTACATACGGGTTCAGGTTCAATAAACGGTTCAGACGGCGAGCAGCTTGGTGCCGGCATAGGCCAGCAGCAGCGCCAGCAGCGAGCGCACCACGCGTTCCGGGGTCTTGTGGATCAGTTGCGCGCCAATCCAGATGCCGGGCAGCGAGCCCGCCAGCAGCTTGAGCAGCAGCTCCCAGTCGACCGAGCCCAGCGAGGCGTGCCCCAGTCCGGCGACCAGCGTCAGCGGCACGGCGTAGGCGATGTCGGCCGCAATGATACGCGGCAGCGGCAGCAGCGGAAACAGGATCAGCAGCACGGTCACGCCGATGGCGCCGGCGCCGACCGAGGTGATCGTGACCAGGGTGCCGATCAGGGCGCCGAACAGCACCGGCAGGCTCCAGTGGCGTGCGCGCATCGCGGCATCGGTCTCGCCGACAGGCGTCACGCGGCCCTGGCTGTTCATCACGCGCACCGGCGGCTTGCGCATGCGGATGGCCTTGAACAGGGTGGCCGCCGCGGTCAGCAGCAGCGCGCAGCCCAGGGTGGTGGTCATGAGCTTTTGCACCCCGGCGCTGGCGGCGCCCAGATTGTGCAGCGCATAGAGCGTCGCCAGCGAGGCGGGCAGGCTGCCGGCGCAGAGCTGACCGACCACGCGCCAGGGCACCAGTCCCTGCTTCATCAGGCTGATGGTGCCGCCGGCCTTGGTGAAGGCCGCGAACAGCAAGTCGGTGCCGACCGCCATGTAGGGCTTGACGCCGAAAAAGAAGATCAGGATCGGGGTCATCAGTGAACCACCACCGACGCCGGTCAAGCCGACGATCAGACCCACTGCAAAACCCGCGATGACAAAGCCAATATCGTGCATGGGGCGCTACTGTAGAAGATGCGTTAATAATCCCAAACGATTTTTTTCTTGTTTCTACATACAAGAAAAGTAATAAGCTGTCGCGAGTGCCAGACGCCTGCCCCCCGACTGATTCAAGCGGGCCGGCCCGCTGTCGGCTGGATGAAGCGCGAGGCCAGCAGCGACTGCGCCAGCCTACGCTCGACCGGCCAGGGTTCGCCATGCAGCAGCGCCGCCAGCAGCTCCCCGCACAGCACCGACAGCGTCAGGCCGCGCGCGCCCATGCCGGCGCAGACATGCAGGCCTGGCCAGGCCTGCGCGTCGAGCGGGCCGACCGCCGGCACCCGATCCGGAAGGGTGCAGCGCAGACCGGCCCAGGCGCCGGCCTGCTCGAAGGCCGGTGCCAGCGCCGCCCCCAGCGCGGGCAGCAGCCGCAGCAGCTTGTCGCGGTTGGCCAGCTGGTCGGCCGGCTTGAGCCCGGCCTGGACGGCGTCGCGCTCGAAGGTCGAGCCGGCGATCCAGGCCGCGCGGCCGTCCGGCCCGGGCGTTCCGCTCATGAAGCAGCCGTGGCCGTTGACCGGCGCGGCAGGCAGCAAGGCCCTGGCTGCGGCCGGCAGGTCTGCCAGCGCGCCCCAGCTGATCTGGCCGCGCAGCGGGTTCAGCGGCGGCGTCGCCAGCCCGCTGGCCTGCAGCAGCGCGCGGCTGTCATAGGCGGCCGCGATCACGACCTGTTCGGCACGCGCCAGTTCGAGACCGTCCTCGCCCAGCAGCCGCCAGCCACCTTCGGCCAGTGCCTGC
>JBDLVJ010000311.1:0-3536 GCA_039804875.1 Pseudomonadota bacterium
CCAGGCGCTGCGTGACCACCACCCCCAGGCCGATCGCCAGCACGCGAAACACCACGAACAGCGTCTCGAGCACCTGCTGCACCAGGCCGAAGGAGCCGGCGGCGGCGTCCGAGGTGTGCGAGGCCAGGTAGAGGCCGGCCAGCGCCACGCTCATGCCCAGGATGAACTCGCCCACGATCGGAACCGCGACCTTGTTCAGACTGGGACGAACGGGGATGGGAGTCTGCTGCACGCGATGGCCTTATCAAAACAAGCAATTGTTACTGGATTTCATCCGGGCGGCCGGCGCGACCGGTTTCGTAACCCGGACGATGACGCGCCGACACCCGGGTCAGTGCAGCCAGCATAGCAGCGCCTCGTAGGGGCGCAGCGTCAGGCCGGCCAGCTCGGGCTGGCTGGGACCGGGGTAGTTGCCCAGCAGCCGCTCGGTCGGGCGGGCCGCCAGCGCCGGCTCCAGCCCGGCCGCGACCTCGGTGGCGCCGAAATTGCACAGCACCAGCAGGCATTCATCGCCCAGGCGGCGGGTGTAGGCATAGACCTGCGGGTGCTCGGGCAGCAGCAGCTCATGGCGGCCATAGATCAGCACCGGATACTGCTTGCGCAAGGCAATCAGGGCCCGGTAGTAATGGAACACCGACTCCGGGTCGGCCAGGGCCTGCTCGGCGTTGACCTCGGCGGCGTTCGGGTTCAGGCCGATCCAGGGCTGGCCGCTGCTGAAGCCGGCCTGAGCGCTGCCGTCCCACTGCATCGGCGTGCGCGCGTTGTCGCGCCCCTTGGCGTGGATGGCGGCCAGGGCCTCGGCCGGGGTCCAGCCGCGCTCGCGGGTGGCGACGCGGTGGAAGTTCAGGCTCTCGATGTCGCGGTAGTCCTCGATCTGCTCGAAGGCGACGTTGCTCATGCCGAGCTCCTCGCCCTGGTAGACATAGGGCGTGCCCTGCTGACCGTGCAGCCAGGTCGCGAGCATCTTGGCCGATTCGACCCGGTAGCGGCCGTCGTCGCCAAAGCGCGAGACCGGACGCGGCTGGTCATGGTTGCTCAGGTAGAGGCTGTTCCAGCCGCGGCCGTGCAGCTCGTCCTGCCAGCGGCTCATGGTGCGCTTCAAGTCGCGCAGGTCGAGCGGCTTGAGCGCCCACTTGCCCATCACATGGCCGCCCACGCTGTCGAGGTCCATGTGCTCGAACTGGAACAGCATGTCGAGCGCGCCGGTCTCGGGGTGGGTGATGTCGCGGCCCTGCTGCACGGTCGCCAGCGGCGCCTCGCCGACCGTGATCGTGTCGTAGTGGTCGAGCACCTCGCGCCTCATCTCGCGCAGGAATTCGAGCAGGCGCGGGCCGTTGCAGGTCATCCCGAAGCCGGGCTGCAGGAAGCCCTCGCGCACCACCGGCGCGTCGGGCAGGCTGCCGTCGGCGGCCCAGGGCTTGGAGATCATGTTGATGACATCCATGCGGAAACCGTCCACGCCCTTGTCGAGCCAGAAGCGCATCAGCGCGTGAACCTCGGCCCGCAGCCGGGGGTTCTCCCAGTTCAGGTCGGGCTGCTTGGGGCTGAACATGTGCAGGTAGTACTCGCCGGTGGGCTCGTTCCACTGCCAGACCGAACCCTGGAAGGCCGCCTCCCAGTTGTTGGGCGGCGAGCCGTCCGCCTTCGGCTCGGCCCACAGGTAGTAGTCGTGATAAGGGTTGTCGCGGCTGCTGCGCGCCTGGCGGAACCACTCGTGCTCGTCCGAGCTGTGGTTGACCACCAGGTCCATCATCAGCCGGATGCCGCGCGCGTGCATGGCCGCGAGCATCTGCTCGAAGTCGGCCATGCCGCCGAACTCCGGCATGATGGCGCGGTAGTCGCTGATGTCGTAGCCGTTGTCGTCGTTGGGCGAGGCGTAGATCGGCGACAGCCAGACCACGTCGACGCCGAGCTGCTGCAGGTAGTCGAGCCGGGACGTGATGCCCCGCAGGTCGCCCACCCCGTCGCCGTCGCTGTCGCAGAAGCTGCGCGGGTAGATCTGGTAGACGACCGAGCGCTGCCAGTCGCTGCGAGCCGGGCGGGTGGGGGTGGGCGGGTTCATCGGAAAAGTCCTTCGGAATGGAAACGGTCGACGAGCGCTCAGGCCTGCAGACGCAGCCAGAGCTGCTGGTAGGGTTGCAGCGTCAGGTCCTGGTCGAGCGCGATGCCGCAGGCGCTGACCAGATCCCGCGCCTGGGCCGACAGGCCCGACAGCACATGGGCGGCGACCCGCTGCGGCTGCTCGCTGAAGTTGCCCAGCACCAGCAAGCCGTCCTCGACGCCGCCGCGCCGGTAGCCCAGCACCGCCGGGTTGTGCGTCCAGAAGGCGCTGAGCCGGCCGCCGGCCAGCAGCGGCAGGTGGCGGCGCAGTCCGATCAGGTGGCGCAGGCCGGCGTGCAGCTGGCCGGCCTGGCTGGCCGGGTCCTGGCGCTGGGCATAGCGGGCCACGTCGCGCGGCGGGCGGTGCAGCCAGCGGCTGTCGACGGCCTTGTGCGCGTCCTGGGCGTAGTCGTGGTCATTGAGGGTGCCGACCTCGTCGCCGAGGTAGAGCAGCGGGATGCCGCCGCTCGACAGCACCACGCCGTAGAGCAGCAGCAGGCGCGCCACGCCATGGACATCGCCCTGCTCCAGGCCGCAGAGCGAGGCGGCCGTGCCGCTGATGCGGCAGTCGCCCGTGACCGGGTTGTCCTGGAACGGCTCGCCGCGCGCGAAGCTGCCATCGAAGCGGTTGACGAAGAAGCGGTTGAGGAACTGGCGGTGGTCGAAGCCGTTGATGCCGTAGAGCGCGGCGTCCTCGTCGGCGAAGGTCCAGCCGATGTCGTCATGGCTGCGCACGTAGTTGACCCAGGCGGTGTGCGCGGGCAGTTCGTGGCGCTGCTCCAGCGCGTACTGCAGCAGGTTGACCTCGCGCGTGGCCAGCGAGTTCCACAGCAGCGCCATCTGCAGCGGGTTGTAGGAGACCTGGCATTCCTCGGGCGAGATGTAGCTCACCACGTCGTCGGGGTGCACGATGGCCTCGCTCTTGAACAGCAGCGAGGGCGCGGCGATGCGGGCCAGCGCGTTGTAGGCGCGCAGCAGGTGGTGCGCCTCGGGCAGGTTCTCGCACGGCGTGCCCTGGCGCTTCCAGACGAAGGCGACCGCGTCCATGCGCAGGAAGTCCACGCCGAGGTTGGCGATGTGGAGCATCTCGCGCGCCATCGCGGTGAAAACCTCCGGGTTGCTGTAGTTCAGGTCCCACTGGTAGCGGTGGAAGGTGGTCCAGACCCAGCGGCCGTCGGGCAGCTGGCTGAACGCGCCCGGGTGTTCGTCCGGGAAGATCTCGCGCACCGTCTGCTCGTAGACATCGGGTTCGGCGCGGTCCGGGAACATCCAGTAGTAGCCGCTGTAATGCGGGTCACCGGCACGCGCGGCCTGCGCCCATTCATGTTCGTCGGAGGTATGGTTGAACACGAAGTCCAGCACCAGCGAGATGCCGGCCTTGCGCAGCTGGGTCGCCAGGCTGCGCAGCTCCTCGATGCTGCCGAGCCGAGGATCGG
>JBDLVJ010000312.1:0-2963 GCA_039804875.1 Pseudomonadota bacterium
AACACCAGCACCACCATCAGCGCCAGCGACACCACCATCAGCAGCGACAGCAGCCGCGAGATCTGATCTATCAGTTTTTGAAGCATCGGGAATTTCTCCAGGGGGACCCAAGCAAACACCGGCGGCACGACCAAGGCCGAGAACGCCGGTATCGGGTGGCAAAGGCGGGACTTACTTCTTCTTGGCCGGGGCGACGGGTGCTGCTGCGGCGGCGCGCGCCTTGTCAACGGCGGCGTACATCTCGTTGACCAGCGGCTCGCCGATCTGCTTGGTGTACTTGTCGACCACCGGCTGGGCCTTTTCCTTGATCTTGGCGCGGTCGGCGGCGGGCAGCTCGTTGATCTGCATGCCCTTGGCCTTGAGCTCGGCGATGCCGGCGGCATTGCGCTCGCGCGAGATCTTGCGCTGGTAGTCGCGCGCCTCGTCGACGGCATCCTGCAGCAGCGTCTTCTCCTCGGCGCTGAAGCTGTCCCAGATCTTCTTGCTGTAGATCACCGACTGCGGGTTGTACATGTGGCCGGTCAGCGAGAAGTACTTCTGGACCTCGTACAGCTTGGCCGTGGTCATGTTGATGACGGGCTGGGTGCCGCCATCGACCGCGCCCTGCTCAAGCGCGCCGTAGAGCTCGGGGTAAGGCAACGGCACCGGATTGGCGCCCATGGCGCGCATGAAATCGACGTAGATCGGGGTCTCGATCACGCGGATCTTCAGGCCCTGCAGGTCCTCGAACTTGGCGATCGGGCGCTTGCTGTTGTGGAAATGGCGGAAGCCGAGCTCCCAGTAGGACAGGCCGACCAGGCCCTTGGGTTCGAGCATGGCGTGCAGCTTCTTGCCGAAGGCGCCATCGACCACGGTATAGGCCTCCTGCTCGTTGCCGAAGACGAAGGGGAAATCGTAGAGGGCCATTTCCTTGACGACGCCGGCCAGCAGGCTGGAGTTCATCACGCACATGTCGATCGTGCCGCCCTGCATCGCGGAGACCACTGCGGTGTCCTTGCCCAGCGCGCCGCCGCCGAAGACGTTGACCTTGATCTTGCCACCGCTCTTGGCCTTGACGATGTCGGCGAACTTGATGGCGGCATCGTACTGGGCGCTGCCGGCGGTGTTCTGCATCGCGAACTTGATCGTGTGCTCCTTGACCTGCGCGAAGGCCGGAGCACTGAAGGCGACGGCGGCGACCGTGGCGACGGTGGCGGCTAGGAACTGGCGTTTGAACTGTTGCATCTGTCTATCTCCTGACGATTGAAAAATTAGGGAGGCCCCGCAACCGCAAGCCGCCAGGGCTTGATGACAGCAGCCGGGTCAGCATCCGATCGATGCCCGGACTTTAGATTCAGCCAGCGCATTTGGAGCGATGCGGCAGGCGCATGAAATTCGATCAACGAACACCATCGATCGATAAACGTTCAGTAATAGGGTTAGTCCTAGTGCATCACGGGCCGGGACGCCACCGGGGCTTGAGATCAGGCCAGCGGCGACAGGCCGGCGCGCGCCAGCGCGTCGCGGGTCGCGATATAGGCGAACACCAGACCGGGACCGATCGTGATGCCGGGCGCGGTGTAGACGCCGCCCATGATCGAGTGCTGGTCGTTGCCGACCGCGTACAGGCCGGCGACCGGCTGGCGGTCGGCCCCCAGCACGCGAGCGCTGGCATCGGTGGCAAAGCCGGTGCAGGCGCCGATGTCGCCCGGGTACAGCCTGACCGCGTAGTACGGGCCTTGCAGCAGCGGCCCCAGATTGGGGTTTTTGCCGCCGGCGCTGGCGTCACCGATGTTCTGCGAATAGGCGGTCGAGCCACGGCCGAAGTCCGGATCGACACCGGTCTGGGCATAGGCGTTGATCTTCTCGACGCTGGACTTGAGCCCGGCGGCGGCGATGCCGAGCCTGGCCGCCAGCTCGTCCAGGGTCGCGCCCTGGGTCAGGTAGCCGTCGGCCAGGAAGGACTTGAGCAGACCGGCGCTGGCGCCGGGACGCACCATGCCGACGCCGTACTTATGCAGCGCGGCGGCATCGCAGACCAGATAGGCCGGGATGCTGGGCGTCTGCTGGTGCGCTGCCTGCATGCCGAGACCGAACAGGTGGTAGGAGGTGCTTTCGTTGACGAAGCGCTCGCCGGCCTGGTTCACGGTCAGGAAGCCGGGCTTGGCGCGGTCCATCACGAAATGCGGGAACACCGCCGTGCTGCCGTCCGGGCGCTGGCGCCGCGACACCGGAGCCCAGAACGAATTGGACAGGGCGCCCTGGCCGTAATGCGCGCCCAGGCTGGCCGCCAGCTGATGGGCCTGGCCGGTATGGCCGGGCGCGGCCGGACACCAGTCGAGCGGGATGCCGGGCAGCAGCTGGGCGCGCAGCTCCGGGTTGCGGTTGAAGCCGCCGCTGGCCAGCACGACCCCGCCGCGCACCTTGACCGTGCGGCGCTGGCCGTGCTGCAGCAGCGTCACGCCGTCGACGGCCTGGCCGGTCTGGTGGATGCGCTCGACCGTGGTGTTGAGCGCCAGCGTGACGTTGGAGTGCTTGGACAGCGAATACAGCAGGCGCGCCGTCAGGGCGTTGCCCATCACCAGCCGGGTGCCACGGCCGTGGCCGAGGCGGTCCTTGAGGTGGCGCAGGATGATGCGGGCCGAATGCTTGAACGAGGCCAGCGACTTCGTCAGCGCCAGCAGGTGATTGATGTCGGTGCGATCGACCATCATGCCGCCGAGCACGGTGAACTCGGGAATCGGCGCACGGATCAGCGGGAACAGATCGCCGAGCAGGCGCCCGTCGAAGGGCAGCGGCTCGAGCGCGCGCCCGCTCAGGGTCGAGCCGCCGAGGTCGGAAATGTAGTCCGGGTGCTTCGGGTAGGGGCGGTAGCGCAGCTCGCTGTGGGCCTCGATCTGCTCGACCGCGGCCTTGCCATGGTCGAGGAAGGCCTGGCGCAGCGCCGGATCGCTGCGCTGGCCGACGGCGTTGTCGAGGTAGCG
>JBDLVJ010000313.1:0-6581 GCA_039804875.1 Pseudomonadota bacterium
CCAGCCAGGACGGCAGCCGTTCCGGTGCGTAGCCCTTGAGCGCCAGCCGCAGCCTTGTGCGTTCGTCGCTGCGGCTGCTCACGCTGAGCTTGAGGTAGGGCGTGCGCGGCCCGGGTGCCAGCTGGTCCACCGCCTGTTCCAGTGCCTCGAGCCGACTGGCCGCCACCGCGCCGGCCAGGTCCAGCATCCATTCATGTTCCAGCAGCAGCGCGTCCTCGTGCAGCTTGCGCTGCACGCCCGGGCTTTGCGCGAACACGGCCAGCCCGCTGCAGGCCGCCGGCATCGGACTCACGCAGCGCAGATGCTTGACATGCCAGGGCCGCAACAGGCCCCCGGGCTCGACCAGCCCGGCCAGCGGCTGGCCCTCGGTCAGCGCGAGGCCGACCGGCTTGTGCCAGAGCAGGGTGGCCGGCAGAAGCGTCTCGCCCAGGCCCCGCGCATCGATTTCGATCGCCTCGTCAAGCACGCGCTGCGCCGGGTCGTCGGCCACGCGGCCGTCGACGCGGACCCAGCCGCCCTCGATCAGGCGCTCGGCCTCGGCGCGCGAGCAGGCCTGCAGCGCGGCGACGCGCTTGGCCAGGCGTTCGCCCTCGGATTTTTGATACGGTTCAGACATTGAAGCCTCCCAGGCTTTCGATTCTTTGCACATGCGCCTGCAGCGACAGCTTGGCCACCGGCCAGAGTCGCTCGGGCGCGTCGTCATAGGCCAGCCGGACCCAGTCGTCCAGCTGACCGTCGGGCAGGGCGCGCATCGCGGTGGCCACCTTGGCCTCGCGTGCCAGCCGGTGTGCCTTCAGGCGTTCGATCGCCTGCGCCGCATGGCCCAGCACATGGCCGTGCGCCGGCAGGATGAAGCCGACCCGCCATTCGGCGCAGGCCGCCAGCAGCCGGTCGAGCGAATCCAGGTAGTCGTTCATATTGCCGTCGGGCGGCGCGACCACGGTCGTGCTGCCGTTGAGCACATGGTCGCCGCTGAACAGCAGGCCGTCCTCCTCCAGCAGCAGGCAGAGGTGGTTGGCGGCATGGCCCGGCGTGTGCAGCACGCGCAGCGTGTGGGTCGGGCCGCCAGCTTCATCCTGCAGCAGCAGGCGTTCGCCATCGGCCAGCTCGCGCTCGGGCGTGAACTGGCTGTCGTGGCGCGCATCCGGCCCGCTGCCCAAGCCCAGGATCGGCGGGCGGGGGCGGCCGGTCTGTTCGACCAGCCTTTGCAGCCGCGCCGCGCCAGGTGAATGGTCGGGGTGCGAGTGGGTGCAGATGATGGCTCGGATGTCGCCGCCGGCGGCGCGCCAGAGCCGTTCGATGTGCCCGGGTTCGTCCGGGCCCGGGTCGAGCGCGACATGGCCGGTCGCCGGATCGCCGATCAGATAGCTGTTGGTGCCGGGGCCGGTCATGAAGCCGGGGTTGGGCGCGGTCAGGCGCTGCACGTTCCTGAGCAGCCCGACCGCATGGTCGGTTTGCCAGTCCAGGTGGTGCAGCAGCTGGCCGTCGGGGCAGCTCAGTTCGAGCTCGCCGAACGCGGCGTCCGGCTCCATCAGATGCACCTTGTGCCCGCCGAGCCAGCCGCCGCGCGGGCAACTGGTCCAGAGTGGTTGCTCGGTCGTGGCGCTGAGCGCCAGCACGGCGCCCACGCTGGCGTGCGCGCCCAGCCATTCCAGCGTGCGTATCGTCGGGTGGATCAGGTGCAGCGCGCCGGCCGCGTGGCGCGCGAGCGCGTCCTGCGGTCGCAGCCAGACCGGCTCGAACTGTTCGGTCCCGTCGGCCACCGCCTGCTGGCCGTCGGGCATGCGCGCGACCAGAAAATGCACGTCGAAGCGGATCGGCAGGTCGCGGTCCGTGATCCAGTGCGCCAGCCAGTGGACCCGGTCCGCCGCCAGCCTCAGGCCGCGCGCGGCGCATTGCGCGGCGAAATCACCCTGGCGCTTGAGCGAGTCGATGTCCCGCTGCTCGACCCAGCGGCCGTCGGCATGGCAGGCCAGCAGCACGCCGAGCTCCTCGAAGCTCTCGCGGATCGCCGCGATCGCGTGCGTCAGCCGCAGATCGTCCTGTCCCGGCCGTCGGGCGGCCAGCGCATGCGACCGCGCATCTGCCTCGTCCAGGCCGCCGCCGGGAAAGACATAGGCCCCCGGCGCGAAGCGCGCGTTCGCCGCGCGGCGTGTCAGCAGCACTTCGAGCCCCGCCGCGCCATCACGCAGCAGCAGCAGGGTGGCGGCCGGCCTTGCCGGCGCAGGCTGGTGCGGGGGGTGCAGGAGTTGGGTCTGGCGTGGCATGTGGCGAGGGGATGGTGGCGGGGCCGACGTGCTCGGCCGTGGCTGATCCGAGGGGGGATGTCGTCTGTCCCGGAGCACCCTATGGTAAGGCCCCTGATGTCCGGCTCGAATGCAGGCTGTCCAGTGGCGGGTTTTGGGTCTACACTTTTCGGGTCACTGAAAAATCTGATTCAAAGGGGAAACAAATGAAGAGAAACATCCTGATCGCCACGCTCGCCGGTGCCGTCGTCCTGTCCGGTTGCGCCAACATGAGCGAGGACCAGAAGAGCGGCACCGGCAAGGGTGCCGCTTATGGTGCAGCCGCTGGCGCCGTGCTGGGCGCCATCACCGGCAGCGGCACCAAAGGGGCGGTGCGCGGCGCCGCCGTCGGCGCGGCGGCGGGCGCGCTGGGCGGCTACGCCTGGTCCTCGCGCCTGGAGCAGCAGAAGCGCCAGATGGAGGCCAGCACGCGCGGCACCGGCGTCGAGGTCACGCAGACCGCCGACAACCAGCTCAAGCTCAACATCCCGAGCGATATCTCGTTCGACAGCGGCCGGGCCGACATCAAGTCCAACTTCCGCTCCATTCTCGATGACTTCGCCCGGGGCTTGCAAGGCAACCCTAACGCGCGTGTCAGCATCGTCGGCCACACCGACAACGTCGGCAGCGACGCGCTCAACGATCCGCTGTCGATCAACCGCGCCGCGAGCGTGCGCAACTACCTGAGCTCGCGCGGCATCTCGCCCAGCGTGATCAGCATCGACGGCCGTGGCGAGCGCGAGCCGATCGCGAGCAACGAAACCGCCGAGGGTCGGGCCCGCAACCGTCGCGTCGAGATCTTCGTGAGCGAAGTCGCGGCGCGCTGATGCCCTGGCCGCGCGGGCCGGCGCGGGCCTGATAATGGGGCCATGCGGATTCCATTCACCAAGATGCAGGGCGCGGGCAATGACTTCGTCGTCCTCGACGAGACACGCGCTCGCTTCGGCCTGAGCACGGCCCAATATCGTTTTCTGGCCGACCGGCATTTCGGTGTCGGTGCCGACCAGATCCTGACGGTGCGCCCGGCGCCCGTGCCCGAGCTCGATTTCGAGTACCTGATCCACAACGCCGACGGCGGCGAGGTCGAGAACTGCGGCAACGGCGCGCGCTGCTTCGTGCGCTATGTGCATGAGCGTGGCCTGACGACGCAGTCGACCGTGCGCGTCAAGGTGCATGGCGGCTCGATCGAGCTGCGCCTCAATCCCGACGGCCGCGTGACGGTCGACATGGGCGCGCCGGTCTTCGAGCTCGCGCGCGTGCCGTTCGATCCGAGCGGACTGCGGCCCCAGGTCAGCGGCGGCTGGCAGACCTGGCCCCTGGCGCTGGCCCTGCCCGGCGCTGCGGCCACCGCAGCGGTCGCGGTCGTCTCGATGGGCAACCCGCATGCGGTGCTGCTGGTGGACGATGTCGAGACCGCGCCGGTGGCCGAATGGGGTCCGCTGATCGAGCGGCATCCGGCCTTCCCCAGGCGGGTCAACGCCGGCTTCCTGCAGATCGTCGATCGCGCCCACGTCAAGCTGCGTGTCCATGAGCGCGGCGCTGGCGAGACCCTGGCCTGCGGCACCGGCGCCTGCGCGGCGGTGGTCGCCGGCATCCGGCTCGGCCTGCTCGATCAGCAGGTCGACGTGCAGGCCCGTGGCGGCCGGCTCACGATCGCCTGGGCCGGTGGTCGCGACCTGGCCGCGCCCGTCCTCATGACCGGGCCCGCCGTCACCGTCTTCCAGGGCGAGATCGAAGTGCCCGACCTGGTCTGAGCCCGCGATGGACAGTCACGCGCCGTTTCAGCCCATCACCGAGGACGACATCGCCCATTTCCTCGCCAGCACGCCGGGTTTCTTCGACCGCTATGCCGGGCTGCTCGCGAGCGTGCAGCTGGGCTGTCCGCACGGTGGTCGCGCCATCAGTCTGCAGGAGCGCCAGGTCGGGCTGCTGCGACGCAAGATCCACGACCTCGAGCTCAGGCTGGCGGCCATGCTGCGCCTGGGCCGCGACAATGTCGCGATCGCGGACAAGCTGCAGGCCTTGCTTGAGGCCCTGCTGCGCGCGCGCTCGGAGCGCGACCTGCCCGGACTGCTCGAGTCCGAGCTCAGGTTGCGCTTCCAGCTGCCCCAGGTCGCGCTCAGGCTCTGGGATCTGGCGCCCGAGTTCGCGGACCTGGATCAGGTGTTGCCACCCGGCGCATCCGCCAGCGTCGGCGCCCTCGTGCCGGATCGGCTCTATTGCGGGCCTCGCACCGCCGAGGCGCCGCTGGCCTGGCTCGAGCGGCCCGAGGTCGTGCGGTCGGTCGCGCTGCTGCCGCTGCGCGCTGTCGCCGACGCGCCGCCGTTCGGCCTGCTGATGCTGGCCTCGGACGATCCGCAGCGCTTCGAGTCCTCGATGGAAACCGATTTCCTGCGCCATCTGGCCGATCTCGCGGCCGCCGCGCTGTCGCGCCTGCTGCCGGTCCGCCACAATAGCGCCCCATGAAAACCATCAGACTCAAACCGGCCAAGGAAAAGTCCCTGCAGCGCCGTCACCCCTGGGTGTTCGACGGCGCCATTGCCAAGGGCGGCGCCGATGCCGGCGAGACCGTGCGGGTCGAGAGTGCCGACGGCGCCTTCCTGGCCTGGGGCGCCTATTCGCCGCAGTCGCGCATCCGCGTGCGGGTCTGGAGCTTCGATGAAGGCCAGCGCATCGACGCGGCTTTCTTCAAGCAGCGACTGCGCCAGGCGCTCGCGCTGCGCGCGCCGCTGCGGATCGCGAGCGACGGACTGCGTCTGGTGCATGGCGAGTCCGACGGCCTGCCGGGCCTGGTGGTCGACCGCTACGGCGACATCCTGGTCGCGCAGTTCACGAGCTGCGGCACCGAGCGCTGGAAGGATGTGCTGGCCGACGCGCTGCTCGAACTGACCGGCCTGAGCCGACTCTACGAGCGCAGCGACGCCAGCGCGCGCGCGCTCGAGGGTCTGCCCGAGCTCAAGGGCTGGCTGCGCGGCGCGGGCGAGACCGCCTGCGTGATCCACGAGAACGGCTGGCAGCTCGGGCTCGACGTCGAGCTCGGCCACAAGACCGGCTACTACCTGGACCAGCGCGACAGCCGGCGCGACATGGCCGACTACGCGCGCCGTTTCCGCTTCCAGCAGGTGCTCAACTGCTTCAGCTACACCGGCGGCTTCTCGGTCGCGGCGCTGGCCGGCGGCGCCGCGCATGTGACCTCGATCGACTCGTCCGGGCCGGCGCTCGAGCGCGCCCGCGCCAACATCGAGCTCAACGGTCATGATCTGGCGCGCGCGACCTTCCTCGACGCCGATGTCAACGCCAGCCTGCGCCGCTTCCTGGCCGAGGGCCGGAGCTTCGACGCGATCGTGCTCGACCCCCCGAAGCTCGCGCCGACGGTGGCGCATGCCGAGCGCGCCGCGCGTGCCTACAAGGACATCAACCGGCTGGCCTTCAGGCTGCTGAATCCGGGCGGGCTGCTGTTCACCTATTCCTGCTCGGGCGGCATCGGGGTCGAGCTGTTCCAGAAGATCGTCGCTGGCGCCGCGCTCGATGCCGGCATCGATGCCGTGATCCTGCAGCGCCAGGGCGGGGCGGCCGATCACCCGACCGCGCTGGCCTTCCCGGAAGGCGAGTACCTCAAGGGTCTGGTGCTGATGCGTCGGCCGGACTGAGCGGCGCTGACGGCACGGCCCGTCGCCCGGGCCCGTCCTTGCCGTGGCCCGAAGCCTGGCCGGCTGCACTACACTGGCCGATTGCAATTTGACCGCTGGCGGCCCGCGCCGCCGCGACCTGCTGACCGCGAGAACCCCCATGGCCCTGATACCCGTCACCATCCTGACCGGATTCCTCGGATCCGGCAAGACCACCCTGCTCAAGCGCGTGCTGACCGAGGCGCATGGTCAGAAGATCGCCGTGATCGAGAACGAGTTCGGCGAGGAGAACATCGACACCGACATCCTGGTCTCCGACACCGAGGAGCAGATCATCCAGATGAGCAACGGCTGCGTCTGCTGCACGATCCGCGAGGACCTGCGCGCGACGCTGGCCCAGCTGGCCGAGAAGCGCCGCAAGGGCGAGCTCCACTTCGACCGCGTCGTCATCGAGACCACCGGCCTGGCCGATCCGGGCCCGGTGGCGCAGACCTTCTTCATGGACGACGAGGTCGCTGAGAGCTTCCTGCTCGACTCCATCCTGACCCTGGTGGATGCCAAGCACGCCAACGAGCAGCTGGACACCCGCCAGGAAGCGCGCCGCCAGGTGGGCTTCGCGGACCAGATCTTCATCAGCAAGACCGACCTGGTCGAGCCCGCCGCCGTC
>JBDLVJ010000314.1:0-3489 GCA_039804875.1 Pseudomonadota bacterium
GCGCAAGTCGTCGGGCATCGGGCTGCGCTGTGCCTTGTAGTCGGGGTAGAGCGCGTCGCGGAAGGTCGGCCCGGGGGCGTCGAAGACGCAGGCCAGGTAGTCACCCGGCTGTTCCCGGCGCAGTGCCTGCATCATGTTGATCATGCCTCGGATCGCGCCCGTCGGGGCGCTGCCCGGATCGCCCGGGACGGCGCGCAGGTCGGGCATGGCATGGAAGGCGCGGTAGAGGTAGCTGGAGCCGTCCACCAGCACCAGGGTCTTCTGGGTCTCGGTCATAGGCCAGGATTGTCGGCGAAAGCCGCCCGTTCACCGCACACTGACTCGCTCAAGACCTACAATCGTGGGTTATGCACCGCTCGACCGCCCGACACCCCTTCCTCGCCCTGCTCCTGTCCTGCCTGGCTGGCGCGGCCAGCGCCCAGCCCGCCGCGACGCCGTCCCGGCTGGCCCAGGACGACGGCAAGGCCGTGATCGAGCAAAAGGCCGAATCGATCACCCACGAGGACGCAGGCAGCCGCATCGACGAACTGCGCGTGGGCGGCCAGACCCGGCGCATCGAGGTTCAGACCAAGTCCACCCTGCCGCCCTATCAGGTCCAGCCGCTGGACGCGGCCCCGCTCGACCCGTCCCAGCGCGGCGCGGGCAAGAGCAGCTGGCGCCTGGTGAACTTCTGAGCCCGCATCCCCCTTTCGCCTCCCGACAAACCCGCCAGCGGCTTTCCCCGCCGCCTAGCTCAAGCACGCTTATCCCGCCCATGGCCGTTTTCACCCAAGTCAGCAAGACCGAAGCCGCCGCCCTGCTGAGCCGGCTCAACCTGGGCCAGCTCACCGAGATCGAAGGCTGCTCCGGTGGCATCGAGAACACCAACTATTTCGTCAGCACCCTGCGCGACGGCCAGCCGCATCACTACGTGCTGACGCTGTTCGAGCGCCTGACCTTCGAGCAGCTGCCCTTCTACCTGCACCTGATGAAGCATCTGGCCGGCAAGGGCATCCCGGTACCGGACCCGGCCGCCGATGCCAGGGGCGAGATCCTGCACAAGCTCAAGAACAAGCCGGCCGCGGTCGTGAACCGCCTTGAGGGCCGCAGCGAGCTCGCGCCCCAGTCCAGCCACTGCGCCCAGGTCGGCGCCATGCTCGCGCGCATGCATCTGGCCGGACGGGACTACCCGCAAAGCCAGCCGAATCTGCGCGGCCTGGCCTGGTGGAACGAGACCGCGCCGGTGGTGCTGCCGCATCTGACGCCCGAGCAGGCGACGCTGCTGCAGTCCGAATTGGCCTACCAGAACCATGTGGCGGCCAGCGCCAGCTACGAGGCGCTGCCGCGCGGGCCGGTGCATGCCGACCTGTTCCGCGACAACGTGATGTTCGACCAGGGCCAGCTCAGCGGCCTGTTCGATTTCTACTTCGCGGGCGTCGACAGCTTCGCCTTCGATCTCGCGGTCTGCCTCAACGACTGGTGCATCGACCTGACCAGCGGCCGCCCGGACGCCGAGCGCGCGCGCGCCATGCGCGAGGCCTACGAGAGCGTGCGCCCGCTGACGGCGGCCGAACGCGAGCTGATGCCGGCCATGCTGCGCGCCGGCGCCCTGCGCTTCTGGATCTCGCGCCTGTGGGACTGGCATCTGCCGCGCGAGGCCAGCATGTTGAAGCCGCACGACCCGACCCATTTCGAGCGCGTGCTGCGCGCCCGGCTGGAGCAGCTGTGAAACTCAAGCCGGTGCCGGCCAAGACCGGCCTGCTCTGGGTCAGGCAAGGCATCACGACCTTCGCGCGCCAGCCGCTCGCGCTCTCGGGCCTGTTCCTGCTCTACATGCTGGCGCTTTCGCTGCTGAGCGTGCTGCCCGTGATCGGCAATCTGCTGGCCCTGGCCCTGCTGCCGGCGACGACGCTGGGCCTGATGGTCGCCACGCGCGAGGCCGACAGCGGCAAGTTCCCGCTGCCCGCGCTGCTGGCCAGCGCCTTTCGCGCCGGACGCGAGCGCCTGCGCGCCATGCTGGTGCTCGGCGTGGTCTATGCGCTGGGCTTCATGGCCATGCTGGGAGTCTCGGCGTTGTTCGACGGCGGCCAGTTCGCCCAGCTCTACCTCGGAACGGCCGAGATGACGCAGGAGGCGGTGCAGGGCGAAGCCTTCCAGAGCGCGATGTGGGTCGGCATGCTGCTTTACCTGCCGCTGGCGCTGCTGTTCTGGCATGCGCCGGCGCTGGTGCACTGGCAGGGCATCAGCCCGGCCAAGAGCCTGTTCTTCAGCCTGCTGGCCTGCTGGCAGAACAAGGGCGCGCTCGCGCTCTTCATGCTGGCCTGGATGGGCGTCTTCATGGCGACCGGCCTGGTGCTGTCGCTGCTGGGCGGGCTGCTGGGCAGCCCCGATCTGCTGGCCTCGCTGCTGTTTGCCGCCGCGCTGATGCTGGCCGCGATGTTCTTCAGCAGCTTCTACTTCACCTTCCGCGACAGCTTCACGACCGACGACGGCCAGCCGGTGGCCTGAGCCGTCGCGGAGCCCGGCGGGCGGCCGCGCGCGACTCTCAGCGCGGTGGCAGCTCGTCGAGCAGGCGCTGCATGAAGGCCAGATCGAGCCAGCGGCCGAACTTGGTGCCGACCTGGCGCAACGTGCCGGCCGGCTCGAAACCACAGCGTGCGTGCAGGCGCAAGGAAGCCTGGTTGCCGGCCTCGATCGCCGCCACCATCGCATGCTTGCCGGCGGCGCGGGCGCGCTCGACCAGGGCCAGCAGCAAGGCGGCGCCCAGGCCGGCGCCGCGACAGCCGGCCCCGACATAAACCGAATGCTCGACCGTATGCCGGTAGCCGTCGAAGGCGCGAAAATCGGCGAAACTGCCGTAGCCCAGCACCCGGCCTGGCGGATCGACCGCGACCAGCACCGGCCAGCCGGCGGCCTGACGCGCGGCGATCCAGGCCCGGCGATCGGCCTCGTCGACCAGTCGGTCGTTCCAGATCGCGGTGCCGTTGGCTACCGCCTCGTTATAGATGGTCGCGATGCCGGCGGCATCGGCGGCGGCGGCGTCCCGTAGTTCGAAGTCCATCGGCCAATCATAGCCCGCGTCGATACGGGGCCAAATCCGGGACAATCGGCGTCTTTGCGATTCAACCACGGAACCCTTCCCTCATGAACGACAACCGCCCCGCCCTGCCCGACCACCTCTCGATCGACCCGCGCAGCCCGCACCATGTGGCCGCCGTGTTCGAGCACGACATCGGCATCCTGTTCAACGGCAAGGACCGCTCCGACGTGGCGGAATACTGCATCAGCGAAGGCTGGGTCAAGGTGCCGGCCGGCAAGACCGTGGACCGCAAGGGCTTGCCGCTGCTGATCAAGCTCAAGGGCCGGATCGAGGTGTTCTACCGCTGAGGACCGCGCCACGAACCGTGATCGGCCGCCGATCGCGGTCAGGAGCATTCCCTTGCAAGGAGTTTGCATTCCGGACACAACCACGGGTTCAGGTTTGTTGTAATCGCGCATGGCCTTGTGGCT
>JBDLVJ010000315.1:0-2731 GCA_039804875.1 Pseudomonadota bacterium
GGCGGCTGCTCGAGGTCGTGCTTGTGCGGCGGGTAGCTCGAGGAGTGCCCGGCCGGCGTCAGCACCTCGACCACCAGCAGATGGGCCGCGGTCGGGTCGTCGTGCGGCAGGATGTCGCAGACATAGCGGGTGTTGCTGCCCTGGCCGCGCACGCTGCGGCGCATGGCCTGCGAGTCGAGCAGCCGGACCTGGCGCGGCTGGTCATCGCAGGGCGCGCTGCACAGCGCCAGCTCGGCGTCGCGTCGCGCCTGGATCACGACCTGATGGCCCGACGGCACGTAGACCGCCGCTGGCGAGACCGGCTCGAACACGCTGTCGCGCTGGCCCAGACCGGCATAGGTCTGGCCGTCGACCGTGACATCGACCGTACCGGTCAGCACCACCAGGCAAAGCTCGCGCTCTTCCGTCGGCACGATTTCCAGCTCGCCCGCGCCCAGACGCAGCGCCCGAAAACCGATATGGGTCCAGCCGGCGCGCTCGGGCGTGACATTGACGATCTCGCGCCCGCTCGGGGCGGCCTTGGCCAGCAAATGGCTTGGCATGGTGTATCTCCTTGGCTCAGGCCAG
Organism: Pseudomonadota bacterium; assembly: GCA_039804875.1. Classification (GTDB taxonomy): domain Bacteria; phylum Pseudomonadota; class Gammaproteobacteria; order Burkholderiales; family Burkholderiaceae_C; genus Malikia. The sequence continues at coordinate 568 of JBDLVJ010000315.1, forward strand.
GCTGTCGACCAGGCCGCGCAGGGTCTGGTAGCCCTTTTGCGCGTAGGCGTAGCTCGGCGCCACGGCCGGGTCCTGCTCGGCCTCGACCACCAGCCAGCCCTCGTAACCGTTGTCCTTGAGCGTGCGCAGCACTGCCGCATAGTCGATGCAGCCGTCGCCCGGCACCGTGAAGGTGCCGTTGATGACGCCGTTCAGGAAGCTCCAGCTCTCGTTGCGCGCCTGCGCGATCACCTGCGGGCGCACGTCCTTGCAATGCACATGGACCACGCGCTTGACATGCTTTTGCAGCAGCTCGGCCGGGGTCATCGCGCCGCCGAAATAGGCGTGGCCGGTATCGAACAGCAGGAACACCTTGGCCGGATCGGTCAGCGCCATCAGCCGGTCCACGTCGGCGGGCGACTCGACATAGGCGCCCATGTGGTGGTGGTAGGCCAGCTTGATGCCGTAGGTCTCGAGCAGATGCTGGCCGAAGGCGTTCAGGCGCCCGGCATAGGCCTGCCACAGCGCGTCGCTGGCGAACTGCGGCCGCTTAGCCACGGGGGTGTCGATCTGGCCCTGGATGGTGCCGGCGCATTCGCCGTAGACCACGACCCGGACGCCGTTGTACTGCAGCTTGCTCATGTGCGCCTGGCAGCGCTCGATCTCGGCGGCGACCGCCTGCTCGTCGCTCAGGCCGGCCGGGACTTCGGCCAGGAAGCCCGAATACCAGCCCGAGACACAGGCCAGGCCGAACTCGTCGAGCTTGGCCTGCAGGCCGGGGCCGTCCTTGGGAAACTTGTTGCCCAACTCGAATCCCTCGTAGCCGATTTCCTTGCCTTCCTTCAGCGCGGTCTCCAGCGGGGTCTCGCCGCCCAGGGACGGCAGGTCGTCGTTCATCCACGACAGGGGGTTGATGCCGATGCGTACGTTCCAGCTCATGTGAATCTCCTAGGTTTTGCTGTATCTGGGTCGAGGCCGGGGCCTCAGAGACGTTGGCCCTGCTGGGCCTGTTCGTAGCCGGCACGGGCCTGCTGGACTTCGGCGCGATCCGAGACCTCGGGAATCGCGACCTCCCACCAGCAGCCACCATCGGTGATGCGGTGGTGGGTGGTGTCGATCACGATCACCTGGGTCCGGCGAGCGGCGCGCGCCTTGACCATGGCGGCCTTGAGCTCGGCCACATCCTTGACGTGCACCGAGTCGGCGCCCATGGCACGGGCATGCATGGCGAAGTCGATCCGGCTGCGCTCGCCGCCCTCGGGCACGCAGTCGTCGAGCATGTTGTTGAAGCTCGGGCTGCCGGTCTTGAGCTGCAGCCGCTCGATGCAGCCGTAGCCCCGGTTGTCGAGGATGACCACGATCATCTTCTTGCCCAGCAGCAGCGAGGTCGCCAGCTCGGAGTTGGCCATCATGTAGGAACCGTCGCCGACGAAGACGATGCTTTCCTGCTCGGGACGGGCCATCTTGACGCCCAGGCCGCCCGCGACCTCGTAGCCCATGCAGGAATAGCCGTATTCCATGTGGTAGTTGCCGGGCCTGCTGGCGCGCCAGAGCTTGTGCAGCTCGGCCGGCAGGGTGCCGGCGGCACACAGCGCGACATCATGCTCGGCGCTGTCGAGGCCGAGCTCCAGCGCCGAGTCGCGCACCGCGCCGATCACCTCGGCGTCATAGGGCAGCACGCCCTGCGGCACCTGGGTGGTCAGCTGCTGGATGCGGGCGTTGGTGGCGGCGGCGTTCTGGCGCGCGCGCTCGGTCCAGGCCGGATCGGCGGCCCAGCCCCGCAGCAGCGGCGCGAGCTGTTCGAGCCCGGTGCGGGCATCGGCCACCAGCGCGCTGCCGCTCCACTTACCGGCATCGTAGGGCTGGACGTTCAGGCTCAGCAGCCGCGCGTGGGCAAACAGCGCATGCGAGCCAGTGGTGAAGTCCTGCAAGCGGGTGCCGACGGCAAACACCAGGTCGGCCGAGCGCGCCAGCTCGTTGGCGCCCGAGACGCCATCGACGCCGATCGCGCCCAGGTTGAGCGGGTGATCCCAGGGCAGGCTGCTTTTTCCGCCATGCGACTCGACCACCGGCACGCCATGGGCCTCGGCGAAGGCGCGCAGCGCGGCCCAGGCCTGGCTGTAGAGCACACCGCCACCGGCCACGATGAGCGGGCGCTTGGCGGTGCGCAGCAGCGCGATGGCGT
>JBDLVJ010000316.1:0-5187 GCA_039804875.1 Pseudomonadota bacterium
AATCACCGGAAACAAGCCATGCACAGAAGAACCCTGACCCGCTGGGCCGCCGGCACCGCGCTGGCGCTGGCCGCCGCCCTGCCCGCCTCGGCCCAGCAGGCTGGCCCGGGCACGACCGCGCCACGGGTCAAGCTCGAGACCAGCCTGGGCGTCATCACGCTCGAACTCGACGCGCAAAAGGCGCCCAGGACGGTCGCCAACTTCGTCCAGTACGTCAAGGACAAGCATTACGACGGCACGGTGTTCCACCGCGTGATCGACGGCTTCATGGTCCAGGGCGGCGGCTTCACGGCCGACATGCAGCAGAAACCCGCCCGGCCCTCGATCCAGAACGAGGCCGACAACGGCCTCAAGAACCTGCCGCTGACGGTCGCGATGGCTCGCACCAGCGATCCGCATTCGGCCTCGGCCCAGTTCTTCATCAACGTCGCCGACAATCGCTTCCTCAACCACACCCAGCCGACACTGAACGGCTGGGGTTACGCGGTGTTCGGCAAGGTCGTTGCCGGCGCCGACGTGGTCGACAAGATCCGCCAGGTCCGCACCGGCAGTCGCGGCATGTTCCAGGACCTGCCGACCACCCCCGTCACCATCCTCAAAGCCACATTGGAGAAATGAACATGGCCAAGCCCCAAATCGAACTGCACATCAAGGACCACGGCGTGATCACGCTCGAGCTCGACGACGAAAAGGCGCCGCTCTCGGCCGCCAACTTCCTCGAGTACGTCAAGAGCGGTCACTACGACAACACCATCTTCCACCGCGTGATCGACGGCTTCATGATCCAGGGCGGCGGTTTCGAGCCCGGCATGAAGCAAAAGCCCACCCGCGCCGAGATCAAGAACGAGGCCAACAACCAGCTCAAGAACGAGAAGTACACGATCGCGATGGCGCGCACCAACGCCCCGCACTCGGCGACCGCCCAGTTCTTCATCAACGTGGCCAACAACGAGTTCCTGAACTTCAAGAGCGAGACCCCGAGCGGCTGGGGCTATGCCGTGTTCGGCAAGGTGGTCCAGGGCACCGAGATCGTCGACAAGCTGCGCGGCGTCAAGACCGGCAACAAGGGCGGTCACAGCGATGTGCCGGCCACCGATGTCGTGATCGAAAAGGCCGTTGCGCTCTGAGGCCGAGGCGCCGGCGTGCTGGGGCGAACTGATCGCCCCGGCCCGCTGGCGCGCGATCGATTTCATCTCCGACCTGCATCTGCGGGCCGGCGAGCCCGCCACCGCGCAGGCCTTCAGGCGCTACCTGCGGACCTGCGCGGCGGACGCGCTCTTCATCCTCGGCGACCTGTTCGAGGTCTGGATCGGCGACGACCTGCTCGACGCCACCCCCGCCGAACGGGCGGCCAACCCCGACCATGATTTCCTGGCCGGCCTCTGCGCCGACCTGCGGGCTTTTTCGACCCGGCGCGCGCTCCACGTCATGCACGGCAACCGCGACTTCCTGCTCGGCGCGCGCTTTGCCGCCGCCAGCGGCGCCACCCTGCTCGACGACCCAACCCTGCTGCGCTGGAGCGAGCAGCGGGTTCTGCTGAGCCACGGCGACGCCTGGTGCCTGGGCGACCGCGACTACCTCGCATTCCGCGCCCAGGTGCGCAGTCCTGGCTGGCAGGCGGTCTTTTTGCAACGCCCGCTGGCCGAGCGCGCCGCGCTCGCGCGCGGCCTGCGCGCCACCAGCGAGGCGCGCAAGCAGGACCCAAGCCAGGACTGGGCCGATGTCGATCCGGCGACGGCGAGCGACTGGCTGCGGGCCAGTGGCGCCAGCACGCTGGTGCATGGCCACACCCACAGGCCGGGCCGGCAGGCGCTCGGGCCGGCTGTCGAGCGGCTGGTGCTGAGCGACTGGGATGTGGACGCCAGCCCGCCGCGCGCCGAAGCGCTGCGACTCGAAGTCCCGGGCCGCTGGCGGCGCATCGTGCTGTCGGCCTGATCCCAGGTCACACCCCAGCCTGATGTCATGACACCGACCTGGCCGATGAGCGCGCCCGACCGCTGGTCCACGCTGCTGCGCAGGCTGCCGGACTGGATCCGGCGCTGGCTGGTCCGCCCCGGCCTGGCACGGCCCGCCGCCATTCCGGAGGCGCTCTGGCAACAGGTACTGCGCGACCTGCCCTGCCTGGCCGGCCTGAGCCACGAGGAAACGATCGGGTTGCAGGCGCTGTGCGCGCGCTTCCTGGCCGACAAGGAGTTCCACGGCGCGCGGGGCCTGGCCGTCAGCGACGCGATGGCGCTGGCAGTCACGGCCCAGGCCTGCCTGCCGCTGCTGTACTGGGGGCCCGACGCACTGGACTGCTACGACGATTTCGTCGGCATCGTGCTGCATGCCGACGAGGTGCTGGCGCCGCGCGAGGCGCTCGACGCGGCTGGCGTGCTGCACCACTGGCGCGAGCCGCTGATCGGCGAGGCCATGGCCAGCGGCCCGGTGATGCTGGCCTGGTCGCATGTGCGGGGCGACCGGCGGGCACAGACGCAAGGGCACAACCTCGTGATCCACGAGTTCGCGCACAAGCTCGACCTGCGCGGCAAGCCGGCCGGCACACCCGCCAACGGCTGCCCGCAGCTGCCGGTGAATTTCATGGGATTGAAGCGCTCGAGCGCCCGGCAACGCTGGCAGCAGGACTGGAGCGCGGCCTATGCGGATTTTCGCGCCCAGCTGGCGCTGGCCGAGCGCTTCGGCCAGCCGGCGCCCTGGCTCGACCCCTACGCGGCGCAGGCACCGGCCGAATTCTTCGCCTGCGCCTGCGAGGCCTACTGGGTGGCGCGGGAGCGTTTCGCGTTGGAGTTCCCGCCGCTCGCCACGCTGCTCGACGCCTTCTTCAGGCGACCGCCACGCTGAAAGACGCGGCGGCCCGACAGGAAAAGGTCCTTACTTGCGCAGCAGCAGCTTGAGTGCTGCCTGCAGGCGACGGGCCTGAGCCGCGTCATAGCCCGAGGCCAGCACCTGGGCCACGTCCTGGGCCCAGGTCTGGGCCGGCGCCGGGTCGTTGCGGCGGGTCAGCAGCTTGAGCTGCAGCGCGCGGCGCGCGTCGAGCTGCTCGGCTGGGGTCGGGGCCTCGGCCGCCATTTCCAGGCGCAGCAGGCTCTCGGCGCTGGCACCAGCGACCGGCGCCTGGCCCAGGGCCTGGACCCAGGCCGCGCGGGCGTTGCCAACACGACCGCCCAGGGCCTGGGCAGCTGGCAAGGCGGCGGCATCGCGCTGCTCCCAGGCGCCCAGCAGCTGGGTCATCACTTCGCCATGGGCGTGCGCGGCGAGCTTGCGCAGCGCGGCCTCGGCATGCTCGATCGCCTCGCGCTGGGCGCGGAAGGCGCTGTCGCCCAGACGCGGACCGCGCGGCTCGAAGTCGGCCCGGTCGCCGCGCTCGAAACGACCAGGGCCGTCGCGGCGGCTGTCACGGCCATCACGGCTGCCGCCGCGCTCGTCGCGGCCACCGGCACGCGGACCCCGGTCGCCCGGGCGGCCGCCGACGGCCGGCTGGGCCTTGACCATGCCGGGGCGGTCGTCGCCGCGCACGGCAACGATCTTGCGCGGCGCGGGCGCCGGCTTGACCAGAGCCGCTGCGGCCGCTTCATCGGCTACGGCGTCGGTCGCCGCCGCGTCAGCGGCGGCTTCAGCAGCAGGCTCGACCGGCGCAAGAGCGGCTGGCTTGGCCTGCTCGGCCGCGACGGCGGCGGCCTGACCCCGGATCGCGTCTTGCAGCGCCTGCATGGCGGAGCGGATCTGCTGTGCGTCGCCACCGTCATTGGCGGCCTCGAGCGCCTTGGCGGCATCGAGCACGATCTTGTCATGCTCGCTGACGGCCGAGGCGAACTTGCTGCGCTCGGAACCCTTGCGCTCGAACGCCTCGTCGATCGGCTTGCGGAAGGCTTCCCAGAGCTTCTGTTCCTGCTTGCGGTCGAGCGGCACGGCATGGGCTTCCTGCTGCCAGCGCTGCTGCAGCGCCTTGACGGCATCGATGCGCAGGGCCGGGGCGGCGCCCAGCAACTTGGCTTCGTCGATCAGCGCATGGCGGCGCGCCACGCTTTCATGCTGGGCGGCTTCCAGGCGCGCATGGGCCGATTGCATCGCGGCTTTCCAGAGCGGCTGCAGTTCGGTGTAGAGCTTCTCGCTGACATGACCCGACTGGCGCCAGCGCTCGGAACAGGCATGGAGCTCGCGCAGCTGCGCCTTCCAGTCGCTGTTGTCGGCCTGCGCGACGGTCCAGGCCTTGAGATCCTCGATCATGACCAGGCGCTGGGCGCGACTGGTCTCGTTCTGTTCCTTCAACTTGCCGAGCCAGGCCTCGACCAGCTTGTGGGCGGCGGTGCAGGCCTCGTCGAACTTCTTCCACAGCGCGTGGTTCGGGGCGCCGCCCTGGTCGGTCGCCTTCCACTGCTCGCGCAGGGTGCGCAGGGTCTCCTGGATCTTGCGACCGCCCGGGCGCTGGCCTTCGGGCGCGTGGGTCAGCGCGACCGCCTTGGCCAGCAGCTCCTCGCGCAGCTGGTCGGCGCGCACGCGCTGGCCGCCGGCGAGTTCGCCGGCCTGCGCCAGCGTGGCCTGGATCAGGGGCTCGAGTTCGGCCGCGACATGGCGACCATGTTCCTTGAGCGCGGCGCGCAGGGCCGAGACCGCCTTGGGCGTGGTTTTGCTGTGACCCTCGGCCAGGTTCTGCTGCAGCGCGCTCAGCGCGGCACCGACGACCTCGGCCGCCTTGGCCTGCAGCAGCGCCAGCTGGGCCGGGTCGATCTCGACGGCGGCGGCGGCCACGGCGGCCGGGGCTTCACCACGCGCCAGGCGCAGCTCGTCGGCCCAGACCGGAACCGCGGGCAGCGGGGCCTCGGCGCTCTCGGCGGCGGCGGCGGCCTGCTCGAGGGCGGCGCAGAAGGCCTCCCAGACCAGGGTCAGCTGGTGGCGCGAGGCCTCGAGCTGCCTGGGGAACTTGGGATCGAGGCTGTTCCAGGCCGAATCGGCATTGAACTGCTCGGCGGCGGCCTGCCACTGCGTGACATCGGCGCGCAAGGCCTCGAGCACGGCCTGGGCCTCGCGCCAGGGCTTGGTCGAGAGCACCTCGATGCGCTGGGCCAGCAGCAGCGCGGTCTCGCGCTCGACCTGGACCCGGTGCTGCAGGTCCTCGACCGCCTTCATGCGCTCGGCCAGCGCGGCCTTGAGACCGGCCAGCGGCTCGCGCGACAGCGGCGCGCCGGC
>JBDLVJ010000317.1:0-3286 GCA_039804875.1 Pseudomonadota bacterium
CGTTTCCAGCGCATGCAGCAGGTCCTTGCGCGCGATCAGGCGCTCCGGGGTCTGCCGGGCCTTGTCGTCGCTCTTGTAGCTGCGCGAGCCCAGCACAGAACGCGCCAGCAGGCCCGGATAAGCCTCGAGCGCGACCCGGTCTGCATCACCCGCGCACAGGCCCGGCAGCGACACGCCGGCCTCGAGCAGCAGCGGAATACCGGCATGCAGCATGTAGGCCACCGGCGGATTGACCCATTTCATGCTCGGGCTCGAACCGGCGGGCCGATCGGTGGCGCGGTGCGCGAACTTGGACCCCACGGGACGAGCGGCACAGAAGGCGGCGAAGCGCTCGCTGATCTCGGGCCGGCTCAGGGTGGCGTAATGGCGCATGCAGGCCCGCCAGTCGGTCGGCCAGCCCAGTGTCTCGACCAGCTCGCGCGGCAGGCCGAAAGGCAGGTCGAAGCCGCCGACCCAGTGCCCCGGCTCAGCCAGGCGGGCGCCAAAGCCGGCCAGGGTCTCGAAGGTCTCGAGCTGCCCGAGCAGCACCCGCCCGGCGCGCAGCCGGCCACGGGCCAGCAGCACCGGCTTGCGCCGGTTCGGCGCGCTGCTGAAATCGCAGCCCCAGAGCTCGGGTGCCAAGGCTCGCCGCGCGCGCTCAGGCGCGGCCGATGATGGAGGCGGTCGCCATCAGCTCCTCGAGCAGCGCCAGCGAAACCTTGCCCGAGACCGAGTAGGGATCGAACTCGGGCCGCTCGGAATACTTCAGCACGATCGAGGTATTGAGCTTGCTCAGGTTGACCTGGCCCATGGTCCAGCCGCCGAAGCGCCGCTCGCTGATTTCCTCGTAGTGCAGCAGCTCGACCGCCTGGTGACGCGGGTCCTCGATGATGTGGTTGTAGAGGCGGTTGACCGCCGAGCGTCCGCCCTCGATCGCCTGCAGGAAGACGCCGCCGCCATAGCACAGGATGCCGGTGATGCCATGGTGCAGGTTGTGCTGCCTGGCCGAGGACAGGATGGCGTGGATGGCCTCGGTGTTCTCGGGCTGCACCGCGCGGCTCACATACAACAGACGTACCAGCATCTTCAGCTCCTACGGGGAATCAGTGACAGGAATTCGCGGCGCAGATCGCTGTCCTTCAGGAAAACGCCCCGCATGACCGAGTTGATCATCTTGCTGTCCATGTCCTTGACGCCGCGCCAGCCCATGCAGTAATGGCTGGCTTCCATCACGATCGCCAGGCCATCGGGCTGGGTCTTTTCCTGGATCAGGTCGGCCAGCTGGACCACCGCCTCCTCCTGGATCTGGGGCCGGCCCATGATCCACTCGGCCAGGCGCGCGTACTTGGACAGGCCGATCACGTTGGTGTGCTCGTTGGGCAGCACGCCGATCCAGATCTTGCCGATGACCGGGCACAGATGATGGCTGCAGGCGCTGCGCACCGTGATGGGGCCGACGATCATCAGCTCGTTGAGGTGCTCGGCGTTGGGGAATTCGGTGACCGTCGGCCCCTTGACGTAGCGGCCGTTGAACACCTCCTTGAGGTACATCTTGGCCACGCGGCGTGCGGTGTTGCCGGTGTTGTGGTCGTGCTCGGTGTCGATCACCATGGCGTCCAGCACGCCCTGCATCTTCTCGGTCACCTCGTCCAGCAACTGCTCGAGCTCGCCGGGCTGGATGAATTCGGCAATGTTGTCGTTGGAGTGGAAACGCTGGCGCGCGGCCTTGATGCGCTCGCGGATCTTCACGGAGACGGGCACGCCCTCGTCGGTGGGAGAAGTGTTGGCAGGGGTCATGTCAGCGTCGGTCTTCATGAGCATGGGGCATGCTAACACCGCCCTTCAACCCTCCCATGGGGCAGGGTTTCAGTACCGGTGGCCGGTGACGAACAGCAAGGCTCGCATCAGCCCGAACGCCAGTCGGTCGGCCGCGCGCTGCCACCACGAGCGCCCCACCAGCGCCTGGGCGTCGATCATCTGCCCCGACTGCTGCAGCAGCTGGTCCAGCCGATCGTGCAGCAGTGCGGCAAAACGCCGGTCGGTGGTCATCACATTCGCCTCCCGGGCCAGCAGCAGCGACAGCGGATCCAGGTTGGTCGATCCCACGGTGGCCCAGCGCTGGTCGATCACCGCCACCTTGGCATGCAGCGCGCTGGGCGCGTATTCGTGGATTTCCACCCCGGCGGCCAGCAGGCGCTCGTACACCGGCCGCGCCGCGTGGTACTGCATGAAGTTCTCGTACCGCCCCTGCGAGAGCAGGCGCACCCGCACGCCGCGCCGCACCGCCAGCACCAGCGCGCGGCGCAGCTTGCGGCCAGGGATGAAATAGGCGTTGGCGATCACGATGTCCTGCCGCGCTTCGCCGATGGCCTTGAGGTAGGCGCGCTCGATGTCGTGGCGGTGGCCGACGTTGTCGCGCAGCAGCAGCGCGGCGCGCGCGCCGTCCACGCCCTGGGGTCCGTCGGCCAGCACCATCGGGCCGCGGCCCCCGGCGTCCATGTCGGCACCGGGGGGGCCGACACGCAGGCCCAGGCCGGTGCGCAGCTCCAGCTTGCCCAGCAGGCGCGAGAAATCACCGGCGGGGTCGGCTTCTCGCAAGGCTTCCCAGGCGGCCTTGAACTCGCGCTGGCGCGCGCTGCGCACCGCTTGCAGCCGCCACCACAACTGCTCCATGGTGTCGACCATGTCGCTCACCAGCGGCCCGGCCACGCGCAGCGAAAAATCCAGCCGCGGCTCGGTCAGCCTGCCCAGCGCCACGTCGTCCAGGTCGTCGATGATGTTGATGCCGCCACAAAAGCCGACCGTGCCGTCGACCACGCAGAGCTTGCGGTGCAGGCGGCGCCAGCGGCTGGGAATGAGCAGGCCCAGACGGCCCAGTGGCGCATACACCCGCCATTTCACGCCGGCCGCGTCAAAGCGGCGCGCCCATTCGGCCGGCACACGCGGCGTGCCCACACCATCGACCACCAGTCGCACGCTCACGCCACGCAGCGCCGCCCGCTCCAGCGCCTGCGCCACGGTCAACGCCGAGCCGGCAAACTCGAAGATGTAGGTCTCCAGGTGCACCACCTGGCGGGCCGCGTCCATCGCCTCCACCAGGGCCGGGAACAGGTCCACCCCGCCCTGCAGCAGCAGCAGCTGGTGCCCGTTGCGCAGGCTGCTGGCGCCGCTGCGCGACAGCGTTTCGGGCGAGACGGCGGTGCTTGGGTTCACAGCGCCAGCTCGGCGATCAGGGGCAGGTGGTCGGACATGCGCGCCCAGGCCCGCCCGTGCGGCACCTGGGCCGACAACAGCCGCAAGCCCCGCA
>JBDLVJ010000318.1:0-8020 GCA_039804875.1 Pseudomonadota bacterium
CTCGGGACCGACGCCGGGGTAGTCCAGGCCGGCGCTGACACTGTGAGTCTCGGTGATCTGGCCGTCCTCGTTCTGCAGGATGTAGGTGCGGTTGCCGTGCAGCACGCCGGGCTGGCCCAGCTGCAGCGAGGCCGAATGCTTGCCCGTCTCCAGGCCCTCGCCGGCAGCCTCGACGCCGATCAGTCGCGTCTTGTCGTGGGAAATGTAGGGGTGGAAGATGCCCATCGCGTTGCTGCCGCCGCCGACGCAGGCCACGACCGCGTCTGGCTGCAGGTCGGCGCCGTTGCCCGGCAGGCGCAACTCGCCCAGCATCTCGGGCATCTGGGTCAGGCATTCCTCGCCGATCACGCTCTGGAAGTCGCGCACCATCATCGGATAGGGGTGCGGGCCGGCCACGGTGCCGATGATGTAGAAGGTGTTCTCGACGTTGGTGACCCAGTCGCGCATCGCCTCGTTCAAGGCGTCCTTCAGCGTCTTGCTGCCGGACTCGACCGGCACCACGGTGGCGCCGAGCAGCTTCATGCGGTAGACGTTGGGGCTCTGGCGCTTGACATCCTCGGCGCCCATGTAGACCACGCACTCGAGGCCGTAGCGCGCGCAGATGGTCGCGGTCGCCACGCCATGCTGGCCGGCGCCGGTCTCGGCGATCACGCGCGGCTTGCCCATGCGCTTGGCGAGCATGGCCTGGCCGATCACGTTGTTGATCTTGTGCGCGCCGGTGTGGTTCAGGTCCTCGCGTTTGAGGAAGATCTGCGCGCCGCCCATCTCGCGGCTGGTGCGCGCGGCGTGGTAGATCGGCGACGGACGACCGACGAAATGCTTGAGCTCGTAATGGAATTCGGCCAGGAAGGCCGGATCATGCTGATAGCGGGCGTAGGCGTCCTTGAGTTCCTGGATCGCGTGCGTCAGCGTCTCGCTGATGAAGCTGCCGCCGTAGGGGCCGAAATGGCCCTTCGCGTCGGGTTGGTGGTAGTCGTACATGGCTGGAATTTCCGATCTGGTGCGGGCGCCGCCTGACGCGCGCCCTGGGGTTCGGGAAGAGGGGGGGCTGCCTGTTCCGGCTGGCTGGCGTCTCAGGTCGCGTCGGCCTGGCGCACGGCGGCGACGAAGCGGTCGATCAGCTCGGGGTTCTTGATGCCCTTGGCGGACTCCACGCCCGAGCTCACGTCAACCGCCCAGGGGCGCACGAGCCGGATGCCATCGATCACATTTGCGGGTGTGAGTCCACCAGACAAAACGAGGCGAGCGCTGGCGTTCAGTTGCGGGTGTGACCAATTGAAGGCTGTCCAGTCAAAAGCGACGCCGCCGCCGCCGTAACCCTGCACATGGGCATCCAGCAACACGGCCTGGGCATCGGCGTAGTCCTGGGCGTATTCTAGGAGATCGAAGCCGCGTGCGCCATCCCCGACCGGCACCCGCGCGGCGCGCAGGAAGGGCCGGGCGTTAGCCCGGCATTGCTCGGGCGTCTCGTCGCCGTGGAACTGCAGCAGCGCGTTGGGTACGGCCTGCAGGCCGGCCGCGATCTCGGCCGGGCTGGCGTTGACGAACAGCAGCACCGGGGTCACGAAGGGCGGCAGCAGCCGCGCGAGTTCGCCCGCGCGCTGTGGCGTGACCGCGCGCGGGCTGTTGGCGTAGAGCACGAAGCCGATCGCGTCGGCGCCGGCCTGTACTGCGTGCAGCAGATCGGCCTCGCGCGTCAGACCGCAGATCTTGATTCTGGTACGTTTCATTATCCTGGCAGCCAGTCGAAGCCGGCCACGGTGTCGGGCAGGCCCCAGTGCGGCTCATAGCGCGGGCCGAGAAAATAGAGTCCGTCGGGCGAGAAGGTGGGGGCGGCGATCTCGCGGCTGCGCGCGTCGCGCACCTCGGCGATCCAGCCGGGTGCTCGCAGTCCCTGTCCGACCGCCAGCAGGCAGCCCATGATGTTGCGGATCATGTGGTGCAGGAAGGCGCTGGCCTCGAACTCGAAGCGCCAGTAGGCGCCATGGCGGCTGATGTCGATCCGGCGCAGGTCCTTGACCGGCGACAGCGCCTGGCATTGCGCGGCGCGAAAGCTGCTGAAATCATGCTGGCCCAGCAAGTGCCGCGCGGCTTCCTCCATCGCGCCCTGGTCGAGCGGGCGAAACACCCAGCCCACGCGTCCGCTGTCCAGGCTCGGGCGCACCGGCGACTCCAACAGCACATAGGCATAGCGCCGCGCGATGGCGCTGGCGCGGCAGTGGAAGGTCGCGGGCACTTGATGCGCCCATTGCACCGCGATGTCGTCGGGCAGGTAGCGGTTGGTGCCGCGCACCCAGGAGTTCATGACGCGTTCGACCTCGGTGTCGAAATGCACCACCTGCATCAGGCCGTGCACGCCCGCGTCGGTGCGTCCGGCGCACAGGGTCGAGACCGGCCGATCGGCGAATTGCGCCAGCGCCTTTTCGAGCCGGTCCTGCACGGTCCGGCCGCTGGGCTGGCTTTGCCAGCCCTGGTAGGCGCTGCCGAGATAGCTGATACCGAGTGCAATCCGCAAAATGGGTCTTTTCTCAGAAGGGGCTGCGGCCCAGGCGCTGCTGCCACGCAAGATTGCGCTGCTGGCGCTGCGCCTGGGGTCAGGTTCCGGCCGCCGCCGGACTGTTGTTCGCGTTCGCGTTTGAGGTCGCCAGCCGGTCCGCAGGGCAGGGGCAGGCGACCTGTTTCACGTCAGGCCGCCAGCAGGATGCGCAGCATGCGGCGCAGCGGCTCGGCCGCGCCCCACAGCAGCTGGTCGCCGATCACGAAGGCCGAGACGTACTCGGGACCCATGTTGAGCTTGCGCACGCGGCCGACGCCGACTTCCAGCCCGCCGGTGATGGCGGCCGGGGTCAGTTCCTTGACGGTGATGGCGCGGTCGTTTTCGACGAACTTGACCCAGGGGTTGCCGCCCTTGATGATGGCCTCGATCTCGGCCAGCGGCAGGTCCTGCTTGAGCTTCAAGGTCAGCGCCAGGCTGTGGCAGCGCATCGCGCCGATGCGCACGCACAGGCCGTCGACCGGAATGGTGGCTTCGGTGCCGAGGATCTTGTTGACCTCGGCCTGGCCCTTCCATTCTTCCTTGGACTGGCCGTTGGGCAGCTGCACGTCGATCCAGGGGATCAGGCCGCCGGCCAGCGGGGCGCCGAAGAATTCGGTCGGCACGTCCTCACGGATGGTCTTGGCGACCTTGCGGTCGATTTCCAGGATCGCCGAGGCCGGGGTCGCCAGCTCGTCGGCCACGGCGGCATGGACCACGCCCATGCCCTTGAGCAGTTCGCGCATGTGGTTGGCGCCGCCGCCCGAAGCCGCCTGGTAGGTCATCGAGCTGACCCATTCGACCAGACCGGCCTTGAACAGGCCGCCCAGGCCCATCAGCAGGATCGAGTTGGTGCAGTTGCCACCGATCCAGTTCTTGCCGCCGTTGGCCAGTGACTGCTGGATCAGCTCGTCGTTGACCGGATCCAGCACGATCACGGCGTCGGATTCCATGCGCAGCGACGAAGCCGCGTCGATCCAGTGGCCCTGCCAGCCGGCCGCGCGCAGCCGGGGGAACACTTCCTTGGTGTAGTCACCGCCCTGGCAGGTGATGACGATGTCGCACTGGCTCAGCGCCGCGATGTCGTTGGCATCCTGCAGCTGGGTGTGCTGCTTGGCCTGCGCCGGGGCCTTGCCGCCGGCGTTCGAGGTCGAGAAGAAGATCGGTTCGATATGGTCGAAGTCGCCCTCGGCCACCATGCGGTCCATCAGAACCGAACCCACCATGCCGCGCCAGCCCACGAGGCCGACCAGATTGCCCACTTTGCTCATCGCAAACCCTTTCAAGTTTCAAAAGATGGGGCTGGAAGCCCCGTTTGGTTTTGCCCGGCTCGTCTGGCCGGGTGGGGGCGCGACGAACCGGAGCTGTATCAGCCCTTGATGGTGGTCTTGGTGATGGCAGCCACCACCGCGTCGCCCATTTCGCGCGTGCTGACCCGCTTCGTGCCTTCCGACCAGATGTCGGCCGTGCGGTAGCCGGCGGCGAGCACGTCCTTGACCGCCGCTTCGATGCGATCGGCGGCTTCGGGCTGGTTGAGGGAAAAACGCAACATCATGGCAGCAGACAGGATTGTAGCCAAGGGGTTGGCGATGCCCTGGCCGGCGATGTCGGGCGCGCTGCCGTGGCTGGGCTCGTACAGGCCCTGACCCTTGGCGTTCAGGCTGGCCGAGGGCAGCATGCCGATCGAGCCGGTCAGCATCGAGGCCTCGTCGCTCAGGATGTCGCCGAACATGTTGCCGGTGAACAGCACGTCGAAGGCCTTGGGCTTCTTGACCAGCTGCATCGCGGCGTTGTCGACATACATGTGTTCGAGCGCCACGTCCGGGTATTCCTGGGCCACCTCGGTCACGACATCCTTCCAGAACTGGAAGGTCTCGAGCACGTTGGCCTTGTCGACGCTGGTGACCTTCTTGCCGCGCTTGCGCGCGGCCTGGAAGGCGACATGGGCGATGCGCTCGATCTCGGGGCGCGAGTAGCGCATGGTGTCGAAGGCTTCCTCGGCACCCGGGAAATGGCCGTCGGTCGCGATGCGGCGTCCGCGTGGCTGGCCGAAGTAGATGTCGCCGGTCAGCTCGCGGATGATCAGGATGTCTAGACCCGCGATCAGCTCGGGCTTGAGGCTGGAGGCGTCGACCAGCTGCTCGTAGCAGATCGCCGGGCGGAAGTTGGCGAACAGGCCGAGCTGCTTGCGCAGGCCCAGGATGGCCTGCTCGGGGCGCAGCGGGCGGTCGAGCTTGTCGTATTTCCAGTCGCCGACGGCGCCGAACAGGATCGCGTCGGATTCCATTGCCAGCTTCAGCGTGGACTCGGGCAGCGGGTGGCCGTGCGCCTCGTAGGCGGCGCCGCCGACCAGGGCCTGCTCCATCTGAAGGTCGAGACCGAGGGTGTTCAGGACCTTGACCGCTTCGGCGACGATTTCGGTGCCGATGCCGTCACCAGGGAGAACTGCGATTTTCATTGTGTGCGTTGCTCAGGATGGTTTGGAATAAGCGCGTTCAACTTTGGCAATACGCACTTCGTAATGTTCGTACCAGCGCTGCTGGCCGGTCTCTTGAGCCACACGGTGTTCGGCATTCGCTTTCCATGCGTGGATGCTGGCCTCATCTTGCCAATACGACACGGTAATACCAAAGCCGTCAGCTCCACGTGCGCTTTCTGCGCCCAAAAAGCCGCTTTGTTGGGCGGCCAGTTCAACCATGCGCTCGGCGGCTTGGCAGTAACCATCATTGCCAGCCTTGCGCACGGAAGAAAACATCACGGCGTAATACGGCGGCTTGGGCAAGTTCGCAAATGCAGCAGGCTCCGTCATGGCAGCCTTCAGGCTTGGGCCATGGTGTGCGCGAGCCAGGGCTTGGCCTGCAGGCGTGCTGCCTCGAAGGTCTTGATCTTGTCGGCGTGACGCAGGGTCAGGCCGATGTCGTCCAGGCCGTTGAGCAGGCAGTACTTGCGGAAAGCCTGTACCTCGAAGGCGATCTCGCCGCCGTCGGGCTTGACGATGACCTGACGCTCCAGGTCGATCGTCAGCTGGTAGCCCGGGCTGGCCGCGACCTCGTCGAACAGCTGCGCCACGGTGGCCTCGGGCAGCTGAATCGGCAGCAGACCGTTCTTGAAGCAGTTGTTGAAGAAGATGTCGGCGAAGCTCGGCGCGATGACGGCGCGAAAGCCGTACTGGTCGATTGCCCAGGGCGCATGCTCGCGCGAGGAGCCGCAGCCGAAGTTCTTGCGCGCCAGCAGCACCGAGGCGCCGGCGTAGCGCGGCTGGTTCAGCACGAAGTCCGGGTTCGGCTGGCGGCTGGCCGGGTCCTGGCCGGGGTAGCCCGCGTCCAGGTAGCGCCACTCGTCGAACAGGTTCGGGCCGAAGCCGGTCTTGCGGATCGACTTGAGGAACTGCTTGGGGATGATCGCGTCGGTGTCGACGTTCTCGCGGTCCATCGGGGCGACGAGCCCCTGGAGGAGGGTGAATTGCTTCATGGTCGGACTCCTGCGCGAGGTCAGGCGAATGGGCGGATATCGACGAAATGGCCTTCGATCGCGGCGGCGGCGGCCATCGCGGGGCTGACCAGGTGGGTGCGGCCACCCGCACCCTGCCGGCCTTCGAAGTTGCGGTTGCTGGTCGAGGCGCAGCGCTCGCCCGGCTCCAGGCGGTCGGCGTTCATCGCCAGGCACATCGAGCAGCCCGGTTCGCGCCATTCGAAGCCGGCGGCCTTGAAGATCCGGTCCAGGCCTTCGGCCTCGGCCTGCGCCTTGACCAGGCCCGAGCCCGGCACCACCAGCGCCTGCTTGACGTTGGCGGCGACCTGGCGGCCGAGCTTTCGCACCAGGGCGGCGGCTTCGCGCATGTCCTCGATCCGGCTGTTGGTGCAGGAGCCGATGAAGACCTTGTCGACCGGGATCTGGGCCAGCGGCTGGCCGGGCTTGAGATCCATGTAGGCCAGCGCGCGCTCGATCGCGCCGCGCTTGTTCGGGTCCTGCTCGTCGGCCGGATTCGGCACCGAGGCCGTGATCGGCAGCACCATCTCGGGCGAGGTGCCCCAGGTGACCTGCGGCTCGATCCGCGCCGCGTCGAGTTCGACCACGGTGTCGAACACCGCGTCGGCGTCGGAGTGCAGGGTCTGCCAGTAGGCGACGGCGGCCTCCCATTCGGCGCCGGTCGGCGCCAGCGGACGGCCCTTGACGTATTCGATGGTCTTGTCGTCGACCGCGACCAGGCCGGCGCGCGCGCCGGCTTCGATCGCCATGTTGCAGACCGTCATGCGGCCTTCCATCGACAGGGCGCGGATCGCGCTGCCGCCGAACTCGATCGTGTAGCCGGTGCCGCCGGCGGTGCCGATGCGGCCGATGATGGCCAGCACGATGTCCTTGGCACCGACGCCCGGGGCGCAGTCGCCATCGACTCTGACCAGCAGGTTCCTGGCCTTCTTGGCCAGCAGGGTCTGGGTCGCCATCACATGCTCGACCTCGGAGGTGCCGATGCCATGCGCCAGCGCGCCGAAAGCGCCGTGGGTCGAGGTGTGCGAGTCGCCGCAGACCACGGTCATGCCGGGCAGGGTGGCGCCGTTCTCGGGGCCGACCACATGCACGATGCCCTGACGCTGCGACATGAAGGGGAAGAAGGCCGCCGAGCCGAATTCCGCGATGTTGCTGTTCAGCGTGGTGATCTGTTCCTTGCTGATCGGGTCGGCGATGCCGTCATAGCCGAGTTCCCAGCCGGTGGTCGGCGTGTTGTGGTCGGCGGTGGCCACGACCGAGCTGACGCGCCAGAGCTTGCGCCCGGTCTCGCGCAGGCCCTCGAAGGCCTGCGGGCTCGTCACTTCATGAACCAGGTGGCGGTCGATGTACAGCACCGCGGTGCCGTCTTCCTCGACGTGGACGACATGCTCGTCCCAGATCTTGTCGTAAAGGGTGCGTCCCATGCGTGAATCTCTCGTGACTCGTTGTGGTCAAACTCCGGATTTTAGGCCCAGTGGCCGGACCGGAACAAAAAAGCCCGCACGGGGCGGGCTTTTGATCGCGGATGCGCTCAGGCGGGACAGCGCATCAGCGCTGGGCCAGCGGCGGCACGTCGCGCTTGACGGAGCCGGTGAACAGCTGGCGCGGGCGGCCGATCTTGTACTCGGGGTCGCTGATCATCTCGTTGAGCTGGGCGATCCAGCCGACGGTGCGGGCCAGCGCGAAGATGCCGGTGAACAGGTTGACCGGGATGCCGATCGCGCGCTGCACGATGCCGGAGTAGAAGTCGACGTTCGGGTAGAGCTTGCGCTGCACGAAGTAGTCGTCTTCCAGCGCGATCTTCTCGAGTTCCTTGGCCAGCTTGAACAGCGGGTCGTTCTCGAGGCCCAGTTCGGCCAGCACTTCGTTGCAGGTTTCCTGCATCAGCTTGGCGCGCGGGTCGTAGTTCTTGTAGACGCGGTGACCGAAGCCCATCAGCTTGACGCCGGAGTTCTTGTCCTTGACCTTCTCCATGAACTCGCCGACCTTGGAGACGCC
>JBDLVJ010000319.1:0-3227 GCA_039804875.1 Pseudomonadota bacterium
CGCCGCCAAGGATGCGCAGGGACGGCTGCTGGTCGGCGCCGCCTCCACCGTGGGCGACGCCGGGTTCGAACGCGCCATGGCTCTGGTGGAAGCCGGAGTTGATGTGGTGGTGATCGACACCGCCCACGGCCACTCGGCCCAGGTCTCGGCCGCCGTGACCCGCCTGAAGCGGGAAACCAACCGGGTGCAGATCGTCGCCGGCAATGTCGCCACCTATGACGGCGCCCGGGCGCTGATCGATGCGGGGGCGGACGCGGTGAAGGTCGGGATCGGGCCGGGTTCGATCTGCACCACCCGCATCGTCGCGGGCGTCGGCGTGCCGCAGATCATGGCGATCGACAGCGTCGCGACCGCGCTCAAGGGCACCGGCGTGCCGCTGATCGGCGACGGCGGCATCCGCTACTCGGGCGACATCGCCAAGGCCCTCGCGGCCGGTGCCAATACCGTCATGATGGGTGGCATGTTCGCCGGCACCGAGGAAGCGCCGGGCGAGATCGTGCTGTTCCAGGGCCGCAGCTACAAAAGCTATCGCGGCATGGGCTCGATCGGCGCCATGCAGCAGGGCAGCGCCGACCGCTACTTCCAGGAGTCGAGCACCGGCAACCCGAACGCCGACAAGCTGGTACCCGAAGGCATCGAAGGCCGCGTGCCCTACAAGGGCTCGGTGGTGTCGATCATCTTCCAGATGGCCGGCGGCATCCGCGCCTCGATGGGCTACTGCGGTTGCAGCACGATCGACCAGATGCACAACCAGGCCGAGTTCGTCGAGATCACCTCGGCCGGCATCCGCGAGAGCCATGTGCACGATGTGCAGATCACCAAGGAAGCGCCGAACTATCGCGCCGACTGACCGGGTCGACTGAACAGGCCCCAGGGGGCCGTCCAGACTGGACGGCCTTTTCGCTTTTCTTGCAGCGCTTCATCCTTACCACGCCATGCAACATCAGAAGATCCTCATTCTCGACTTCGGCTCCCAGGTCACGCAGCTGATCGCGCGCCGCGTGCGCGAGGCCCATGTCTACTGCGAAGTCCACCCCTGCGATGTCAGCGACGACTGGGTACGCCAGTACGCCGCCGACGGCCAGCTCAAGGGCGTGATCCTGTCGGGCAGCCACGCCAGCGTCTACGAGGAGTCGACCGACGCGGCACCAGCCGCTGTGTTCGAGCTTGGCGTGCCGGTGCTCGGCATCTGCTATGGCATGCAGACCATGGCGCAGCAGCTCGGTGGCAAGGTCGAGAGCGGTCTCCAGCGCGAGTTCGGCTATGCCGAGGTGCGCGCGCATGGCCACACCGCATTGCTGAAGGATATCGCCGACTTCACGACCCCCGAGGGTCACGGCATGCTCAAGGTCTGGATGAGCCACGGCGACAAGGTCACCGAGCTGCCGCCCGGCTTCAAGCTCATGGCCAGCACCCCGAGTTGCCCGATCGCCGGCATGGCCGACGAGGCGCGCGGCTACTATGCGGTCCAGTTTCACCCCGAGGTCACGCACACGGTGCAGGGCAAGGCCATGCTCGAGCGCTTCGTGCTCGAGATCTGCGCCACCCAGCCCGACTGGGTCATGCGCGACCATATCGCCGAAGCGGTCGAGTCGATCCGCCGCCAGGTCGGCGACGAAGAGGTCATCCTGGGTCTATCGGGCGGCGTCGATTCGTCCGTTGCCGCTGCGCTGATCCACCGCGCCATCGGCGACCAGCTGACCTGCGTCTTCGTCGACCACGGCCTGCTGCGTCTGAACGAGGGCGACATGGTGATGGAGATGTTCGCCGGCAAGCTCAACGCCAAGGTGATTCGCGTCGACGCCAGCGAGCTGTTCCTCGGTCAGCTGGCCGGCGTCACCGACCCCGAGCAGAAGCGCAAGATCATCGGCGGCCTGTTCGTCGATGTCTTCAAGGCCGAGGCCGCCAAGCTCAAGGCGGCCGACCAGGGCGCCAAGGGCGCGACCTTCCTGGCCCAGGGCACGATCTACCCCGACGTGATCGAGTCGGGCGGCGCCAAGAGCAAGAAGGCCGTCACGATCAAGAGCCACCACAACGTCGGCGGCCTGCCCGAGCAGCTCGGCCTGAAGCTGCTCGAGCCGCTGCGCGACCTGTTCAAGGACGAGGTGCGCGAGCTCGGCGTGGCGCTCGGCCTGCCGCACGACATGGTGTATCGCCATCCCTTCCCGGGTCCGGGCCTGGGCGTGCGCATCCTGGGCGAGGTCAAGCCCGAGTATGCCAAGCTGCTGCAGCGCGCCGACGCGATCTTCATCGAGGAGCTGCGCTCGACCATCGATCCGGTCAGCGGCAAGAGCTGGTACGACCTGACCAGCCAGGCCTTCACCGTCTTCCTGCCGGTCAAGAGCGTCGGCGTGATGGGCGACGGCCGCACCTACGACTATGTCGTGGCGCTGCGCGCGGTCTGCACCAGCGACTTCATGACCGCCGACTGGGCCGAACTGCCCTACAGCCTGCTCAAGCGGGTCTCGGGCCGCATCATCAACGAAGTGCGCGGCATCAACCGCGTCACCTACGACGTGAGCTCCAAGCCGCCGGCGACGATCGAGTGGGAGTGATCTGATATCTGACAATGCTCGGCATTGTCAGGCGATGAATACGAAAAGCCCTTGATTTCAAGGGCTTTTTCTTGTCTATCTGCCGTCGTGATCGGCAGCCGCAAGCACCCGGAGTTCAGACTTCGGGCGCTTGTGGCAGTGATCGGTCAGAACATCTCGACCGACATGCGCTCGACCGTGGCGCCACTGGTCCGTACCGCCGTTGCCAGCGCCTGCGCCTGCGGCAGCAGCGCCTCGGCGTAGAAGTGCGCCGTCGTCACCTTGGCGCCAAAGAACAGCGGATCCTCCGCCATCCTGGCCTGCGCCGTCAGCAGGGCGCGCGCCATCTGCCAGCCACCCAGCACCAGACCGGCCAGCCGCAGGTAGTTCACGGCACCAGCGTAGACCGGCTTGACCTGGGTCCCGGCGTGGGCGACCAGGTAGTCGATCGTGGCCTCGAGCGCCAGCCGGCCCTGCCGCAGCGCTTCGCGCATCACCCTGCCATCCTCCTGCTCCGAGGCCAGCAGCTCCTGCTCGGTCGCCTCGATGCGCGCGCACAGCGCCCTGGCCACCGCGCCGCCGTCGCGCACGGTCTTGCGCCCGACCAGGTCGTTGGCCTGGATCGCGGTCGTGCCCTCGTAGATCGTCAGGATGCGCGCGTCGCGGTAATGCTGGGCCGCGCCGGTCTCCTCG
>JBDLVJ010000320.1:0-4908 GCA_039804875.1 Pseudomonadota bacterium
CTGGGCTTCGGCTCGGTGATGATGGACGGCTCGCTGCGCGAGGATGGCAAGACCCCGGCCGACTTCGGCTACAACGTCGACGTGACCCGCCAGGTCGTCGCGATGGCGCACCGGATCGGCGCCACCGTCGAGGGCGAGCTGGGCTGCCTGGGCAACCTCGAGACCGGTGACGCCGGCGAGGAAGACGGCATCGGCGCGGTCGGCAAGCTCGACCACAGCCAGATGCTCACCGACCCCGAGGAGGCTGCCGCCTTCGTCCAGGCCACCGGCCTCGACGCATTGGCCATCGCCATCGGCACCAGCCACGGCGCGTACAAGTTCAGCCGCAAGCCCACCGGCGATATCCTGGCGATCAGCCGCGTCCAGGCAATCAACGCCCGCATCCCGAACACCCACCTGGTGATGCACGGCTCGTCGAGCGTGCCGCAGGAGCTGCTGGCGATCATCAACCAGTACGGCGGCCAGATGAAGGAAACCTACGGTGTGCCGGTCGAGGAGATCCAGGAAGCGATCAAGCACGGCGTGCGCAAGATCAACATCGACACCGACATCCGCCTCGCGATGACCGGCGCCGCGCGCAAGTTCCTGTTCGAGAACCCGGACAAGTTCGACGCCCGCGAATGGCTCAAGCCCGCGCGCGCCGCAGCCCAGGCCCTGTGCAAGCAGCGCTTCCTCGAGTTCGGCTGCGAAGGCCAGGCCGGTCAGATCAAGGGTCACAGCCTGCAGGTCGTCGCCGGCCAATACGCCGCCGGCCAGCTGGCCCAGGTGGTCAACTGAGCCAGACCCTGGAGCAGCTGCGCGCCGGCAAGCTCGCCGGTACCAGCCGGCTCACGCTGCGGGCGGGACTGACCGAGTTCCCGCGCGAGATCTTCGATCTCGCCGACCAGCTCGAAATCCTGGACCTGTCGGGCAACGCGCTGAGCGCGCTGCCCGAGGATCTGCCGCGCCTGCACCGGCTGCGCGTGCTGTTCTGCTCGGACAACCCCTTCACCGAGCTGCCCGAGGTGCTGGGCCGCTGTGAACAGCTCGAGATGGTCGGCTTCAAGTCCTGCCGGATCGAGACCGTGGCCGGCGCCGCGCTGCCCGCGCGGCTGCGCTGGCTGATCCTGACCGACAACCGGATCGAACAACTGCCGCCCGAGATTGGCCGCTGCGACCGGCTGCAGAAGCTCGCGCTGGCCGGCAACCGGCTGCGGGCGCTGCCGGCTGAACTGGCGGCCTGCCACAACCTCGAGTTGCTGCGCATTTCGGCCAACCAGCTGACCGAGCTGCCGGCCTGGCTGCCGGACCTGCCCCGACTGACCTGGCTGGCCTATGCCGCCAATCCCTGCCGCGCCGAGCAGGAACGCGCGACGTTGAGGAACAGCCCGATCGCCGCGATAGCCTGGAACTCGCTGCAGCTGCGGCAGATCCTCGGCGCCGGGGCGTCGGGCGTGATTCACCTGGCCGAACAGCGCCACGCCGATGCGAACCGGCCGGTGGCCGTCAAGCTGTTCAAGGGCGAGATGACCAGCGACGGCCGGCCGGAATCCGAAATGGCCGCCAGCCTCGCGAGTGGCGCTCATCCCCACCTGATTCCGCTGCTGGGCCGGATCGAAGGCCATCCGCAAGCCGGCCAAGGCCTGGTGATGGCGCTGATCGACGCGGAATTCCGCAGCCTGGCCGGCCCGCCCAGCCTGGACTCCTGCAGCCGCGACATCTATCCCGCCGACAGCCACTGGAGCATCGAGACCGCGCTGGAACTGGCCTGCGCCATGGCCTCGACCCTGGCCCATCTGCACGCGCGCGGCGTGCTGCATGGCGACTTCTATGGCCACAACATCCTGCATGACGGACGGGGCCGGGCGCTGCTGGGCGACTTCGGCGCCGCGACCCTGCTGAACGGCTTGCCGGCGGATCTGGCCACGGCCCTGCAAAAGCTCGAGGTGCGCGCCTTCGGCTGCCTGCTCGAGGAGCTGCTCGAGCGGATCACCCATAAGGAGAACGGCGACCCACGGCTGACCAGACTTGCGGCGCTGCGCGACGCTTGCCTGGACCCGCGGCCACAGGAGCGACCCGACTTCGAAGCGCTCGTCACCAGCCTCGCCGACCTGACTTTTGCCGATTAAGGGCTTGCAGGAAGGCAGCGGCAGGATCTAGGCCAGGCAGACGCCATTGCGTCCCTCGCTCTTGGCGCGATAGAGTGCGGCATCGGCCAGTCGGATCAGTGCGCTCGGTTCCATCTCGTCCCCAGGCATGGCGACCGCAGCCCCAATGCTGATGGTGACCCTGCCGTGCGGCGAGTCGGCATGCGGCAGTGCCAGCGCCGCTACCGCGCGACAAAGCGCCTCACCGAGCAGCACAGCCCCGTCCTGATGGGTGTCGGACACTATGACTGCGAATTCCTCACCGCCGTAGCGGGCCACCAGATCAATCGCGCGCCTTGACTGCCCCTGCAACACCTGGGCCACCTGGGCCAGGCAGTCATCACCAGACTGATGACCGTAGCAGTCGTTATAGCGCTTGAAGTAATCGACGTCGGCAATCAACAGCGCCAGCGGCTTTCCCGCCCTGCGGGCATGCGCCCACTCGGCCAGCAAGCCTTCGTCAAAACGACGCCGGTTGCCGAGTCCGGTCAGGCTGTCCGTCAGCGACAGCTCGCCCAGCCTGAGGTTGGCGATCCCGAGTTCGGTGCTGTACTGCTGCAGCATGGAGTTCTGCTGCATGAGCAAAGCACGACTTTCGGCCAATTCATGCATCGCACGCTCATGCGCCATCAAGGTCAGACCGGTTCCGAACAGCGCGAGCGAGATGATGGCGGCGAAAAAAGTCGCTATCTGCACGCCATTGGTCGCCAGGATGGAAATCAAGTGCATGTGTCCGCTGAGCGCCGCCGCGATTCGGCTCAGGAAAGCCAGCATGATCAGCCCAAACCCCACCATCAGGATGTATTGACCCATGCCTGGGGTTTGCCCGCAGCGCCGGATCAAGGCCAGCAAGCAGTCCGCAGACTGCCAGGCGAAAATCAGGCAACCCAGGCTAACCCGTGCCGGCAAATTGTCAAGCAAGGCATAAAAACTGATCGCAATGAGCGGGACCGGCCAATACACCCGCCACCAGGGTGGCAGACCGCCCTGGGAGCAGGCAATCCCGGCGCGAAACAACGCCAATGTGCTGGCTATCGCGACATTCGCCCCCACGACCGACCAGAGATCGTCGACCTGACCTCGCAGCGCGAACAAGACATAGGCGAGCGCGTTGGTCCCGAGCGCCCACGCCCAGATCCGCAATTCCCGGCTGTGGCGCCAGGCCACCACCGCGATCGAGCACGCCAAGGTCGCACTGATCACAATGATCACCAGAAACAGGGTAGAAACGCTCACATCCATGCTAAGCATCATTACAAAAAATGATTTTTATAGCAATGTTCGTGTCGTTGACTGTTGCACCCACCCAACTACGGGTGACAGTAGCCCGCCTGCTGCCTGACTGCATGGTCCAAGGCCCACCCATGCCTTGAGTTCGAGGCGGGACTTGCAGCCACGGGTATGCTCCATGGAGAACAGACAAAAAAAGAGCCCCACGAGGGGGCTTGGAAAGCCTTGCGGCTCGTCGCCAGGGAGGTGAGCGACGGGGACGAATCCCGGCATTAAATTTACTACAAATCCCTTGAATTCGCCAGCGATTTCATTTCATTTTTTCAATCGGTGCATATTAATCATTTAGCTGATGATGAGCAAGGCTCCAAGACAGCATCAGTCCAGGATCCATGCGCCGGGCTGAAAACGCAAGACTTGCGATAATCGGACATTTGATTCTGGCCCGCCTGTCCATGACCCAAGCACTCCACACCTCCGCCCTCAAGTCCCTGCCCTTGCTCGCACGCGGCAAGGTGCGCGACAACTACGCCGTGGGCGACGACCGCATCCTGATGGTCGCCTCCGACCGCATCAGCGCCTTCGATGTCATCATGGGCGAGCCGATTCCTGGCAAGGGCGAACTGCTGACCACCCTGAGCCTGTTCTGGTTCGATCTGCTCGGCCCGAATGGCCGGAACATCTGCCCGATCCACCTGACCGGCGAGGACCCGACCAGCGTGGTCAGCGCCGAGGAAGCGCCGCTGGTCGCCGGCCGCTCGATGCTGGTCAAGCGCCTGAAGCCGATCCCGGTCGAGGCCGTGGTGCGCGGCTACCTGGCCGGCAGTGGCTGGAAGGAATACCAGGACAGCCGCTCGGTCTGCGGCGTGGCCCTGCCCGAGGGCCTGCGGAACGCCTCCAAGCTGCCCGAACCGATCTACACCCCGGCGGCCAAGGCCGAGGTCGGCGAGCATGACGAGAACATCACCTTCGAGAAGACGGTCGACATGATCGGCCCCGAGCTGGCGGCGCAGATCCGCGACACCTCGATCCGGCTCTACCAGGCCGCCGCCGAATTCGCGTTGACCAAGGGCATCATCATCGCCGACACCAAGTTCGAGTTCGGCCTCGATGCCGATGGCACCCTGGTGCTGATGGACGAGGTGCTGACGCCGGACAGCTCGCGCTACTGGCCCGCCGACAGCTATGTCGAGGGTAGCAACCCGCCGAGCTTCGACAAGCAGTTCCTGCGCGACTGGCTCGATACGGCCCAGGTCAACGGCCAGCCCTGGAACAAGACCGCCCCGGCACCGCGCCTGCCCCAGGAAGTGATCGTGCAGACTGCTGCCAAGTACGAGGAGGCGCTCAAGCGCATCCTGGGTTGAGCCCAGGCCCGAGGCGAACGCCTCGGTGGGTTCAGTGCAGGCGCACCGCGACCATGGTCTGATTGAGCAGCTGGTAGCCGATTTCGCCGAAGGTGATCGGCCCTTCCACGCCGCCGATGGCCTTGCCCTCCAGCTCGCCGAACAGGAAGTTCAGGATGCAGTTGCAGGAGAACACCACGTCCGTCGTG
>JBDLVJ010000321.1:0-2871 GCA_039804875.1 Pseudomonadota bacterium
AAGGCGGGCGAAGGGCGTCTGCGGGGCAGGGCGAGGGTCTGGCTGCGGCTGGCCAAGGGCTGTTTCGGCACGTGGCCGACGATAGCGACGGCCTGCGGCACACTGGCGGTTTTCGTCGCCATCCGTCATCGCATGCAACACATTGCCCTGGGTCGTTCAGACCTGCTCGTCAGCCCCATCTGCCTGGGCACCATGACCTTCGGCGAACAGGTCAACGAGGCCGATGCCCACGCCATCCTCGACCGTTCGCTGGCGCGCGGCGTGAATTTCATCGATGCTGCCGAGATGTACTCGGTGCCGGCCAAGGCCGAGACCTGTGGATCGACCGAGACCATCATCGGCAACTGGTTCGCGAAGAACCCCGGGGCACGACGGAAGGTGGTGCTGGCGACCAAGGTCGCGGGCCCAGCGCGCGGCATGCCCTGGATTCGCGGCGAAGTCAGCAAGGCCGGCATCATCGAAGCCTGCGAGGGCAGCCTCAAGCGCCTGCAGACCGACGTGATCGACCTCTACCAGATCCACTGGCCGGCCCGCAACACGCCGGTGTTCGGTGCGATCTACTTCGACGGGTCCAAGGACCGCCCCATGCCTTCGATCGAGGTGCAGCTCGAAGCCCTGGCCGATCTGGTCAAGGCGGGCAAGGTGCGGGCGATTGGCCTGTCCAACGAGTCGCCCTATGGCGTGCACGAGTTCGTGCGCATTGCCGAGCAGATGGGCCTGCCGCGCGCCGCGACCGTGCAGAACCCGTACTGCCTGATCAACCGCGCCTACGAAAACGGATTGGACGAAACCTGCCACCGCCTGGGTGTGTCGCTGCTGGCCTACTCGCCGCTGGGCTTCGGCCTGCTGACCGGCAAGTACGACGAGACCGGCCTGGTCGGCGAGCACGGGCGCATGGCGCTGTACGACAGCATGAAGGCCCAGCGCTGGGGCCGTCCCGAGGCGCTGGCTGCCGCGAAGCGCTACAACGCGCTGGCGCGCGAGCACGGCATGACGCCGGCGCAGCTGGCGCTGGCCTTCTGCTACCACCACCCCAAGGTCGCCAGCACCATCATCGGCGTGACCTCGCTGGCCCAGCTGGACCAGTGCCTGGACGCGTGGGAGACGACGCTGTCGCCAGAGCTGCTGAAAGAGATCGACAAAATCCGCTGGGAGCTGCGCGACCCGGCTCAGTGATGGCGAAGAAGAGTCACGTCAGCGAAACGCCCGCCACCGCCTGGCTCAAGGCCAATGGCGTGGCGTTCACCGAGCATCCCTACGAGTACCTGGAACACGGCGGTGCGCAGCACAGTGCAGCCGTCCTCGGGTTCGACCCCTTTGCGGTCGTCAAGACCCTGATCATGCAGGACGAGGCGGCCAAGCCGCTGGCCATCCTGATGCACGGCAACCGCACCGTCTCGACCAAGAACCTGGCGCGGCAGATCGGCGCCAAATCGGTCGAGCCCTGCAAGCCTGAGGTGGCCAACCGGCACAGCGGTTACCTGGTCGGCGGCACCTCGCCGTTCGGTCTGAAACGCGACATGCATGTGTATGTCGAGTCGACGGTGTTGGCCTTGCCGAAGATCTGGATCAATGGCGGCCGCCGCGGTTTTCTGGTCGGCATCGACCCGGCCGTGCTGGCCGGACCGCTGGGCGCGAAGCCGGTGCAGTGCGCGCTGGCAGAATAGTCAGCCATTGCGCGGTCGCCGAACACCCGGCGGCCCGACACCGAGGAATTGATGTTGGACGCCCTGTACCCTGCCATTGCCACGCTCGTGGCCTACCTCATCGGCTCGCTGTCGTTCGCCGTGGTCGTCAGCCGCCTGATGGGGCTGGAAGACCCACGCACCTACGGCAGCAAGAACCCCGGCGCCACCAACGTGCTGCGCTCGGGCAGCAAGAAAGCCGCCATCCTCACACTGCTGCTGGACGCGCTCAAGGGCTGGCTGCCGGTCTTCGTCGTCAAAGGCTGGGGCGAGGCCTACGGTCTGGGCGACGGCACGGTGGCGCTGGTCGGGCTCGCCGCGTTCCTGGGCCACCTCTGGCCGGTGTTCTTCCGCTTCGTGGGCGGCAAGGGCGTGGCCACGGCCGCGGGTGTCATCGTCGGTTTTGAACCCTGGCTCGGTCTGGCCGCGCTGCTCACCTGGGTCATCATCGCCTACGCCTTCCGCTACTCCTCTCTGGCCTCCATCGTCACGGCCATCTTCGCGCCGGCCTTCTACCTGTTCGGTCACCACGTGGCCTGGAACGCGCCCAACGTGCTCATCCTCAGCCTGGCCGCCATGGGGCTGCTGCTGGTCTGGCGCCACGCCGAAAACATCAACCGCCTGATCGCCGGCACCGAAAGCAAACTGGGAGCCAAGAAGTCATGAGCCACGACATCCAGCGCATCGGCATGGCCGCCCGTTACAGCGAGGCCGCTGTCTTCAACGGCGTCGTCTACCTCGCCGGTATGGTGCCCGAGTGCGCCGCCACCGACATCCGCAGCCAGACCGCCGATGTGCTGGCCCAGGTGGAGCAGCGGCTGAAGGAAGCGGGCAGCGACAAGTCGCGCATCCTGCGCACCCAGATCTACCTGACCGACATCCGCGAAATCGGCGTAATGAACGAGGTCTGGGACGCCTGGGTGGTGCCCGGTACCGCGCCGCCGCGCGCCACGGTGCAGGCCGCGCTGGCCGACCCGTCGTGGAAGATCGAGATCGTGGTCACCGCGGCGCAGAAAGCGCAGCCCTGACAGGCCGCCAGCTGGGGGGCGATGCCTGAACCACGAGCACCGCGGAACCGGCTCTGCCGGGCCGCAGGTGTTGCCCCTTGCGGGGCTGCGCCGGTCACGCGCAGTGAACCGGCGACGGGAGTGGACCCGGCCTAGAAACGCTTCTCCAGCGTCAGCTG
>JBDLVJ010000322.1:0-2887 GCA_039804875.1 Pseudomonadota bacterium
CCAGGCGCTGCAGCGTGCGCGGGTCGAGCTGGGCGGCGGCGAAGGCAATGCGCCGGCGCCCGCGCGCCAGCAGATGGCGGGTCATGGCGGCACCGGCCTCCTGCTGCGAGAAGCCCACGCAGTGCAGCCCGGGCCGATCCGAGGCGTCCATCAGATGGACGCAGGGCACACCGCTGCGCTCGATCAGCGCGCGCGTGGCGTCGCTGCGCTCGAGGCCCGTCACCAGCAGCCCGGCCGGGCGGTGCAGCAGTTGCTCGCGCAGCAGCTGCTCCTCCTCGGCCGGGTCGTAATGAGTGATACCGATCAGGGTCTGGTAGCCGGCCGGGCGCAGCGTGCGCTGCACCGCCTCGAGCAGGTCGACGAACAGGGCGTTGGACAGCAGCGGAATCAGCACCGTCACATGGCTGCTGTGGCGCGAGGCAAGCGCGCGCGCGGCCGGGTCGGGCAGGTAGCCGAGCGCGTCGACCGCCGCCTTGACGCGCTCGACCAGCTGCGGATCGACCGCGCGCTCGCCGCGCAGCGCGCGCGAGACGGTCATCGGGCTGACGCCGGCATGCCGGGCCACGTCAGCCAGGGTGATGCGCCCGGTGGCGCGGGAACGGGAAGCAGGCTGGCTCATGTCTAGGGTAAACCCCTGGTTGGCAAACAGTCGAAAACCGATAGGATAGCGCTACCCGAAGGCAGGCCGCAAGAAAAACGCCCTCGGCCGGTCGCCTCCAACGCCCTCTGCGCAGCGCAACCGGTCGATGTTCGACTTCTTTCAGGCCTGTCATTTTATTCAACCCCATGAGATAGCGCTATCCCAACATGAGCCACCAGATCGTCATCATGGGCGTGGCCGGCTGCGGCAAATCCAGCCTGGCCACGCTCGTCGCACAGACCCAGGGCCTGAGCCTGATCGAGGGCGACGACTTCCACAGCGCCGACAGCCGCGCCAAGATGAGCCAGGGCATCGCGCTGACCGATGCCGACCGCGAGGGCTGGCTGAGCCGGCTCGGCGAGGAGCTGCGCCAGCACCCGCAAGGCGCGGTGCTGAGCTGCTCGGCGCTCAAGCGCCAGTACCGCGAGCGGCTGCGCGCGGCAGCCCCCGGCTTGCGCTTCGTCTTCCTCGAGATCGGGCGCGAGCAAGCGCAGCAGCGCGTGACCGCCCGGGCACCTGAGCATTTCTTCTCGACCAGCCTGGTCGACAGCCAGTTCGCCACACTCGAGTCCCCGGTCGGAGAAGCGTGGGTGCTGTGCCTCGACGCCACCATCCCATTGCCACGACTGCAAGCCGAGGTGAGTGCCTGGTTGAATGAAGGAGAAACGAAATGAGCCATGAAGCTCCTGTTGGCCGCCTGCAAAGGCTGACCCAGTTCGCCATGGCCGCCTGCCTGGGCGTGATGGCGGTCGCGGTCTTCGTCAACGTCGTGCTGCGCTACGGCTTTGGCAGCGGCGTGGCCGCCAGCGAGGAACTGTCGCGGCTGCTGTTCGTCTGGATGGTCTTCATCGGCGCGACCGCGGCCTACCCGGCCGGCGAGCACATGGCCTTCACCAGCCTGATCGGCCTGCTGCGCCAGCACCGGACCGCGATGCTGCTGGCCACCGCCATGATCCGGCTGCTGGTCGTGACCGGCGCCGGCCTGGTGGCCCATGGCGCCTGGCAGCAGGTCATGGTCGGCCTCGACAGCCACTCGGTGGTGCTGGGCTACCCGACCGCCCTGCTGCCGCTGCCGGCCTTCCTGAGCGCCACCGCGATCGGCGTGATGGCGCTGATCGAATTGTTCAAACGCCAGCCGCTGGACCTCGGTCACGGCGTAGATGTGGAGTGAAACCATGAGCCCCGAAGGATTGGCATTTATCGTGTTCGTCGGCGGCATGCTGCTGCTGATGGGCATCGGCATGAACATGGCGCTGGCGCTGGTATTGACCGGCGCGGGCATGGCCTGGGTACTGGACTTCTGGGACACCCAGCTGCTGGCGCAGAACCTGGTCGCCGGCATAGACAGCTTTCCGCTGCTGGCGGTGCCCTTCTTCATCCTGGCCGGCGAGCTGATGAACTCGGGCGGCATCAGCCAGCGCATCATCGCGATGGCGCAGGCCTGGGTCGGCCATATCCACGGCGGACTCGGCTTCGTCGCGATCGGCGCGGCCGTGCTGATGGCGAGCATGAGCGGCTCGGCGCTGGCCGACACCGCCGCGCTCGCGACCATCCTGCTGCCGATGATGAGGCAGCAGGGCTATCCGATGAACACCTCGGCCGGCCTGATCGCCTCGGGCGGCATCATCGCGCCGATCATTCCGCCCTCGATGCCGTTCGTGATCTACGGCGTGACGACCAACACCTCGATCTCGGCGCTGTTCCTGTCGGGCATCGTCCCCGGCCTGCTGATGGGCGCCGGCCTGATCGTGACCTGGAAGCTGATCCTGCGCCGCATCGAGCTGCCCGCCGGCGCGCCGCTGCCGCTGTCCGAGCGCCTGCGCATCACGGCCAAGGCGTTCTGGGCCCTGCTGATGCCGCTGATCATCATCGGCGGCATGAAGAGCGGTGTCTTCACGCCCACCGAGGCCGCGGTGGTGGCCGCGTTTTACGCGCTGGCCGTGGCCATGCTGATCCACCGCGAAATGCAGTGGGCCGAGCTGCACGGCGTGCTGGTGCGCGCGGCCAAGACCACCGCCATCGTGATGTTCCTGTGTGCCGGTGCGCAAGTGGCCAGCTACATGATCACGCTGGCCGACCTGCCCAGCGTGCTGGCCGGCTGGCTCGGCCCGCTGATCGACCAACCGCGTTTGTTGATGGCCGTGATGATGATCGTGCTGGTGCTGATCGGCACCGCGCTCGACCTGACGCCCACCATCCTGATCTTTGCCCCGGTGATGCTGCCCATCGCCGTCAAGGCGGGCATCG
>JBDLVJ010000323.1:0-3490 GCA_039804875.1 Pseudomonadota bacterium
CCGACCACGAACTCGACCGTGCCGGCCGACTGGTACTGCACCGCCTTGGCCAGCGCCACGGCCTGCTCGCCCATGGCCTTGCGGGTGGCGTCGGAGATGAAGGGACTGGGCGCCTCCTCGATCACCTTCTGGTGCCGGCGCTGGATCGAGCATTCGCGCTCGTTGAGGTAAACCACGTTGCCGTGGCTGTCGCCCAGCACCTGGATCTCGATGTGGCGCGGCTGCTCGACGAACTTCTCGATGAAGATGCGGTCGTCGCCGAAGCTGTTGCGAGCCTCGTTCTGGCAGGCGGTGAAGCCCTCGAACGCTTCCTTGTCGTTGAACGCGACGCGCAGGCCCTTGCCGCCGCCGCCGGCCGAGGCCTTGATCATGACCGGATAGCCGATGCCCTGGGCGATGCCGACGGCCGCCTCGGCGTTGGCGATCGGGTCGTTGTAGCCCGGAATCGTGTTGACCTGGGCCGCGTTGGCCAGCTTCTTGGAGGCGATCTTGTCGCCCATGGCGGCGATCGAGTGCGCGCGCGGGCCGATGAAGGCGATGCCCTCGTCCTGGCAGCGCTGGGCGAAGGCCTCGTTCTCGGACAGGAAGCCGTAGCCGGGGTGGATGGCCTCGGCGCCGGTGGCCTTGGCCGCCGCGATGATCTTGTCGGCGACCAGGTAGGACTCGCGCGAGGGCGCCGGGCCCAGCAGCACGGCCTCGTCGGCCAGGCGCACATGGCGCGCCTCCTTGTCGGCCTCGGAGTAGACCGCTACGGTCAGGATGCCCATCTTGCGGGCGGTGGCGATGACGCGGCAGGCGATTTCGCCGCGGTTGGCGATCAGGATCTTCTTGAACATGTGCTGTATCTCCTCAGGCGCTTAGAGCGGGATGTTGCCGTGCTTGCGCCACGGGTTTTCGATCTTCTTGTCCTTGAGCATGACCAGGCTGCGGCAGATGCGCTTGCGGGTCTCGTGCGGCAGGATCACGTCGTCGATGTAGCCGCGCTCGGCGGCGACGAAGGGGTTGGCGAAACGGGTCTTGTACTCGGCCTCGCGCTCGGCCAGCTTGGCCGGGTCCTTCTTCTCCTCGCGGAAGATGATCTCGACCGCGCCCTTGGCGCCCATGACGGCGATCTCGGCGTTCGGCCAGGCCAGGTTGACGTCGCCACGCAGGTGCTTGGAGGCCATCACGTCGTAGGCGCCACCGTAGGCCTTGCGCGTGATCACGGTGATCTTGGGCACCGTGCACTCGGCATAGGCGTAGAGCAGCTTGGCGCCATGCTTGATGATGCCGCAATACTCCTGCGACGTGCCGGGCATGAAGCCCGGCACGTCGACGAAGGTCACGACCGGAATGCTGAAGGCGTCGCAGAAGCGCACGAAGCGCGCGGCCTTGATCGAGCTCTTGATGTCGAGGCAGCCGGCCAGCACCAGCGGCTGGTTGGCCACGATGCCGACGGTCTGGCCGTCCATGCGCGCGAAGCCGACGATGATGTTGGCCGCGTAATGGGGCTGGATCTCGAAGAAGTCGCCGTCATCGACCGTCTTGACGATCAGCTCCTTCATGTCGTAGGCCTTGTTCGGGTTGTCCGGCACCAGGGTGTCCAGACTCAGGTCCTTGCGATCGATCGGGTCGCCGCTCGGGCGCACCGGGGCCTTCTCGCGGTTGTTCAGCGGCAGGTAGTTGTAGAGGCGACGCAGCATCAGCAGCGCCTCGACATCGTTCTCGAACGCCAGGTCGGCCACGCCGGACTTGGTCGAATGGGTCACGGCACCGCCGAGCTCCTCGGCCGTCACTTCCTCGTGCGTGACGGTCTTGACCACCTCGGGGCCAGTCACGAACATGTAGGAGCTGTCCTTGACCATGAAGATGAAGTCGGTCATCGCGGGCGAATAGACCGCGCCACCGGCCGACGGGCCCATGATCATCGAGATCTGCGGGATCACGCCCGAGGCCATCGCGTTGCGCTGGAACACCTCGGCATAGCCGCCGAGCGAGGCCACGCCCTCCTGGATGCGGGCGCCACCCGAGTCGTTCAGGCCGATCACCGGCGCGCCGACCTTCATCGCTTGGTCCATGACCTTGCAGATCTTCTCGGCATGGGCCTCGGACAGCGCGCCGCCAAAGACCGTGAAGTCCTGGCTGAAGACGAAGACCAGGCGGCCGTTGATCATGCCGTAGCCGGTCACGACGCCGTCACCCGGGATCTTGTTGGCCTCCATGCCGAAGTCGGTGCAGCGGTGCTCGACGAACATGTCCCATTCCTCGAACGTGCCCTCGTCGAGCAGGACTTCGAGGCGCTCGCGCGCGGTCAGCTTGCCCTTGGCGTGCTGGGCGTCGATGCGCTTTTGCCCGCCGCCGAGGCGGGCGGCCTCGCGTTTTTGCTCCAGTTGTTGCAGGATTTCTTGCATGGTGATGGTCTCAGGGGGGATGAATCAGTTGAACAGTTCGAGCAGCTGGCGTGCCGCCGTCGAGGCGGGCAGCTGGCCTTGCAGGACCTGCTCGGTGGTGTGGTCTATTTGCGCCTTGACGGCGGGGTGGTCACGAAAGCGCTGGCGCAGTCCGGCTTCTATGCGTTCCCACATCCAGGACCTGGCCTGGCGCTGGCGCTTGGCGGCGAAGCGACCGTTGTCGGTCTGCAGCTGCCTGAAACGGCCGACCTGCTGCCAGAACCCGGCCACGCCCTGGCCCTGCAGGGCGCTGAGCTGGACCACGGTCGGCTGCCACTGGCTGTCGTCATGCGGGTCATGCTCGGGGTTGCCGTGGTGACCCAGCAGGCGCAGCGAGGACTGGATCTGGAGCTGGGCCCGGGTGGCGGCCAGCGGGTCGAGATCGGCCTTGTTGATCAAGACCAGATCGGCCAGCTCCATCACGCCCTTCTTGATCGCCTGCAGCTCGTCGCCCGCGTTGGGCAGCTGCAGCAGGCAGAAGATGTCGGTCATGGCGTGCACGGCGGTCTCGGACTGGCCGACGCCGACGGTCTCGACGATCACGATGTCGTAGCCGGCGGCCTCGCAGACCAGCATCGCCTCGCGCGTCTTCTCGGCCACGCCGCCCAGCGTGCCGCTGCTCGGGCTGGGCCGGATGTAGGCGCGCTCGTGCACCGAGAGCCGCTCCATGCGCGTCTTGTCACCCAGGATGGAGCCGCCCGAGACGGTCGAGGAGGGATCGATCGCCAGCACCGCGACGCGATGGCCCTGCTCGATCAGATAGAGCCCGAGCGCCTCGATGAAGGTGGACTTGCCAACCCCCGGCACGCCACTGATGCCGAGGCGCAGCGCGCGCCCGGTGTGCGGCAGCAGCGCGGTCAGCAGTTCATCGGCCTGCAGCCGGTGGTCGGCGCGGGTCGACTCCAGCAGCGTGATGGCCTTGGCCATGGCACGCCGCTGCACGGTCGGATTACCCTCGGTGATGCCTGACAGCAGCATGGCGCAGATCAGGCGATGACCGTCTTGATCTGCTCCAGCACGTCCTTGGCGCTGGCCGGGATCGGGGTGCCGGGGCCGTAGAT
>JBDLVJ010000324.1:0-2630 GCA_039804875.1 Pseudomonadota bacterium
AGCGCCAGGATCACCGCCAGCAGCGCCAACAGCGAGGTCGCCACCAGCAGGTAGTTGGCGACGCGGAAGTTGATGCGCGCGCTGACACGTTGTGGCAGCACATGGGCCAGCGCCGTGCGCACCTGCTCGGCCGCGCGCGAGCCGGTCTTGCAGCGGTCGTGGCAGCGCGACTCGAGCGTGCAGCACAGCGAGCAGATCGGCGCGTCGTAGGCCGGGCAGTGCGCCATGTCCTCGGACTCGAAGTGGTTGTCGCAGACCGAGCACTGCACCGACGCGCCCGGCGCCCACTGCGTTTGCGGCGCGCGCGCCAGGTACCAGCGCCCGCGCGTCCACCAGGCCAGCAGCGGCGACAGCGCCAGCGAGGCGAACAGCGCGATGAAGGGTGCGTAGGCCTGCGCGACCTCGCCGAAGGCGCCGAGGTAGGCCGACACCGCCAGCGTGCCCGACAGCACCATCGCGCCCAGCCCGACCGGGTTGATGTCGTAGAGGTGGGCCCGCTTGAACTCGATGTGCGGCGGGCTCCAGCCCAGCGGCTTGTTGATCACCAGGTCGGCCACCAGCGCGCCGACCCAGGCGATCGCGACGTTGCTGTAGAGGCCCAGCACCCGCTCGAGCGCCTCGAACACGCCCAGCGTCATCAGCAGCACGGCGATCAGCACGTTGAAGACCAGCCACACCACGCGGCCCGGGTGGCTGTGCGTCAGCCGGGCGAAGAAGTTGCTCCAGGCCAGCGAGCCGGCGTAGGCGTTGGTGACGTTGATCTTGACCTGCGAGACCACCACGAACAGCGTGGTCGCCGCCAGCACCCAGGCCGGGTGTTCGAAGACATAGGCGAAGCCGGCCAGGTACATGTGGGTGGGCTCGACCGCGCGCTCGACCGACCACTGCTGTTGCAGCGCCAGGAAGGCCAGGAAGGCGCCGCCCAGCATCTTGAGCATGCCCGGCAGGATCCAGCCCGGACCGGCCAGCACCACGGCGGTCCACCAGCGGCCGCGGTTGCGTGCGGTCTGCTCGGGCAGGAAGCGCAGGTAGTCGACCTGCTCGCCGATCTGCACCACCAATGAGAACGCCACCGTCGCGGCCGCGCCCATCATCAGCGGGTCGAAGCCGGCGCTGCCGGAGATGCGCCCGGCCAGGGAGGTGAAGTCGCTGTAGGCGGCCGGGTTCTTCAGGGCGATAGCGATGTAGGGCAGCACGAACAGGCCGATCCAGACCGGCTGCGTCCAGGTCTGCAGGCGGGAGATCAGCGTCACGCCGTGCATCACCAGCGGCACCACGCCGAGCGAGGCGATCAGGTAGCACACCGGCAGTGGCCAATCGAGGTAGAGCTCCAGCGCCAGCGCCAGGATGGCGGCCTCGAGCGCGAAGAAGATGAAGGTGAAGCTCGCGTAGATCAGCGAGGTCAGTGTCGAGCCCAGGTAGCCGAAGCCCGCGCCGCGCGTGAGCAGGTCCATGTCGACGCCGTAGCGGGCCGCGTAATAGCTGATGGGCAGGCCGGTCAGGAAGGTGACCAGCCCGACCACCAGGATCGCCCACAGCGCGTTCGTGAAGCCGTAGCTCAGCGCGATGGCCCCGCCGATGGCCTCGAGCGCCAGGAAGGACGTGGCGCCCAGCGCCGTGTTGGCCACCCGCGCCTCGCTCCACTTGCGGAAGTGGCGCGGCGTGTAGCGCAGCGCGTAGTCCTCGAGCGTCTCGTCGGCGACCCAGCTGTTGTAGTCGCGGCGGATGCGGAAGATCTTTTGCGGGGCGGCAGACACGGGCTTCCTTCAACTGCAAAAGCCCGGTCACGGGCGATCGTCTCACCGGTCGGTGGTGCAAGAAGCACACCCAGACCGCGTTCCCTGAACGCGCACCCGCACAGGCCGCGGGCACACCCTGTCCTTCCCGACGGTGGGCGCGAGTGTGCCGTGTCGATCGGGGGTCTCGGCCATCGCGGGGCTACGTCGAATAACGTATTCGGCTGCGCAGGGCCTTCTCCTACCGTTGCGTCCAAGGGGTGATCAGCCCGGTGCCATCGAACGCTCACCGATGGTGCCGACCGCCCCAGTTTGTTCCCAACCCGCAGGAGAGATGCATGTCCAAGGACCGTGATTCCGTGATCGCTTCGGCGCAGCGCCGCCGCTTGCTGCAAGGGGCCGCCGCGCTGCCCTTGGCCGGCCTGCCGGCCTGGGCCCTGGCCCAGCAGTTCCCGACCGCCAAGGTCAACACCACCGGCCTGGCCATCACCGACACCGAGGTGACGGTGGGCCAGCTGCACTCGGCCACCGGCACCATGGCCATCAGCGAGACCGGCTCGATCCAGGCCGAGCAGCTCGCGATCGACCAGATCAACGCGATGGGCGGCATCCTGGGCCGCAAGATCAAGGTCATCAAGGAAGACGGCGCCAGCGACTGGCCCACCTTTGCCGAGAAGAGCAAGAAGCTGCTCGTCAACGACAAGGTCGCCGCCGTCTTCGGCTGCTGGACCAGCGCCTCACGCAAGGCCGTGCTGCCGGTCTTCGAGAAGGTAAACGGCCTGCTGTACTACCCGACCTTCTACGAAGGCCTGGAGCAGAGCAAGAACGTGATCTACACCGGCCAGGAGGCCACGCAGCAGATCCTCTACGGCCTGGACTGGGCGCAGAAGGAGA
>JBDLVJ010000325.1:0-2627 GCA_039804875.1 Pseudomonadota bacterium
CAGGTTGATCACGCCGCGCACGAAGGGCGGCGTCAGCGGCACGCGGGTCATCTGGCTGTACTGGATGATCTCGCGCACCGAATCGATGCCCAGCGCGAACACGGTGTCGCCGAGCCAGAAGGTCAGGTGCTGCGCGCGCAGCTCCGCGGCCGAGGCCGCGGCGATGGCGTCCCGGGCGGCGGCAGCGGCCGCGCCGGGCGAGGCTGGCGTGGTCATCGCCCGCTCCTCAGTACGGCCGGAAGTTGGTGCCGTTGCCGCGCGGCGTGGCGCCGCCGGCCCTGAGCGCGGTCGACGCGGCCGGCTTGCGGCGCGGCGCGGTCTCGATGTCGACCACCGTCTTGCGGCCCGCGCCGCGGACCTCGACCTCGGCGCCCCCGTCACCGAAGAAGCCGATCACCTGCTGCAACTGCTCGGCCTGGCCGGACAGCTCCTCGCTGGTGGCGGCCAATTCCTCGGAGGCCGAGGCGTTCTGCTGCGTCGCCTTGCTGAGCTGGCCCATCGCGCCGCCGATCTGGGTCACGGCCGAGCTCTGCTCCTCGGAGGCCGCGGAGATCTCCTGGACCAGGTCGCTGGTCTTCTTGATCGAGGGCACGATCTCGTCGAGCAGCTTGCCCGCGCGCTCGGCGGTGGACACGCTGTTGCTGGCCAGGTCGCCGATCTCCTTGGCGGCCTCCTGGCTGCGCTCGGCCAGCTTGCGCACCTCGGCGGCGACCACCGCGAAGCCCTTGCCGTGCTCGCCGGCGCGCGCCGCCTCGATGGCTGCGTTGAGTGCCAGCAGGTTCGTCTGGTAGGCGATGTCGTTGACGATCGAGATCTTGGCGGCGATCTGCTTCATCGCCTTGACCGTGTGGGTCACCGCCTCGCCGCCCTCGGCCGCCTCCTTGCTGGCCTTGGTGGCCATGCCGTCGGTGACCTTGGCGTTGTCGCTGTTCTGCGAGATCGAGGCCGACATCTGCTCGATCGATGCGGTGGTCTCCTCGACCGAGGCGGCCTGCTCGCTGGCAGCCTGCGACAGGCTTTGCGCCGTGGCACTGACCTGCGTGGCCGCGCCGGTGAGCTGGTCGGCCGCGCCGCGCACGTCGTCGATGATGCTGGCGAGCTTGTCGCAGGTCGCGTTGGCGTCCTGCTTGACCTGGTCGAAGATGCCCTGTGCGTCGCGGTGGATGCGCTGCGTCAAGTCACCGGCCGACAGCCCGCCGAACACCCGGCCAACGTCCTCGATGATGCCCGCCAGCGCA
This sequence comes from Pseudomonadota bacterium, assembly GCA_039804875.1. Lineage (GTDB taxonomy): Bacteria > Pseudomonadota > Gammaproteobacteria > Burkholderiales > Burkholderiaceae_C > Malikia. The sequence continues at coordinate 1,239 of JBDLVJ010000325.1, forward strand.
TCGCTGGTGGCGTTGGCGTCGGTCTTGAGCTGATCGAAGGTGCCGGCGTAGTCGCTGGAGATGCGCTGCGACAGGTCGCCCGCGGCCAAGCCGGCCAGCACACGGCCGACGTCGGCGGAGATCACCGAGGTGGTTTCCATCAGCGAGTTCACGCCGCTGCACAGGGCCCCGATCGGGCCGCTCTTGCCCTCCATCGGGATGCGCGGCGTGAGGTCGCCCAGGCGGGCGGCGGCGGTCACGGCCTGGGCCTGTTCGACCGCCTGGGTCAGCATCTGGTTGGCCTGGACCTCGGCGGTGATGTCGGTGGCGTACTTCACCACCTTGAACGGCTTGCCATCGAGGCCCATGATCGGGTTGTAGGACGCCTGGATCCAGACCTCCCGACCGCCCTTGGCGATGCGCTTGTAGCGCCCCGCGTCGTACTCGCCGCGGCCGAGCTTGTCCCAGAACATGCGGTACTCGACGCTGTTGCGCTCGCTCGGGTCGACGAAGACCGAGTGGTGCAGGCCCTTGACCTCGGGCAGGTTGTAGCCCAGCGTGCGCAGGAAGTTCTCGTTGGCATGCAGCACCTTGCCGTCCAGGCTGAACTCGATCACCGCCTGGGCCTTGCCGATGGCCTGCAGTTGGCCCTCGAAGTCGGCGGCCTGCAGGCGCTGCGCGGTCACGTCGGTGGCGATCTTGACGATCTTCACCACGCGGCTCATCTCGTCCTTGATCGGCGAGTAGACCGCCTGGATCCAGACGTCCTTGCCCGACTTGGTGATGCGCTTGTAGACGTCGACCTGCGGCTTGCCGGCGTTGAGCTCGCGCCAGAAGGTCTCGTAGTCCGCGTGGGCGGCCTGGGCGCCGTCGACGAACTGGCGGTGGTGGCGGCCGACGACCTCGTCCAGGCCGTAGCCCATCAGGTCGAGGAAGTTGCGGTTGGCCTGCAGCACGTGGCCGCTGAGGTCGAACTCGACGTAGGCGTAGGAGCGGTCGATCGCCGCCAGGATGCCGCGCGCGTTGTGGCGCTCGATCTCGGCCTCGGTGATGTCGTAGCGCACGCCGAGGTACTTCATCGGCTTGCCGTTCTCGCCCAGGATGGGCGGGACCACCGCGTCGACGTAGTAGGGCGTGCCGTCCTTGGCGCGGTTCTTGATCACGCCGCGGAACAGTTCGCCACGGCCGATCGTCGACCACAGCTGCTTGAACGTCTCCTTCGGCATGTCCGGGTGGCGCGTGGTGCTGTGCGGCGCGCCGATCAGCTCGTTGCGGCTGTACTTCGAGACCTCGATGAACTTGTCGTTGACGCTGAGGATGTCGCCCTTCTTGTCGGCCTCCGAGACGATGCTCGTGACGTTCATGATGTCACTGCGCACCTTCAGTTCGGTCTGCGCGGCCACCAGTTCG
>JBDLVJ010000326.1:0-2791 GCA_039804875.1 Pseudomonadota bacterium
GGTTCAGGGTGGGGGAAATGGAAAATGGGACATCAGGGGGGCGGTCACTTGCCGCCGCTGAACTGCACCGACTCGACGACACGCCGGCCGAACGCCAGCAGCAGCAAGATGGTCGGCAGCAGCGTGATGGCGGTGGCGGCCATCAGGCCGGTCCAGTCGGGCTGGCCCTGCGGCGTCTGCGACTTGAACGACTGCAGCGCCACCGGCAGCACCTGCTGGGCCGGGTCCTTGGCCACCAGGTAGGGCCAGAAGAACTCGTTCCACATGTTGATGCCGGTCAGGGTCGCGATGGTGGCCAGCGGCGTCAGCGATAGCGGCAGCACGATGCGCCAGAAGATGTAGGCGCGCGAGGCGCCGTCCAGGATGGCGGCCTCCTCGAGGTCGTGCGGTATCGAGAGGAAGAACTGGCGCAGGAAGAAGACCGAGAAGCCCTGCATCAGGCAGAACGGCGCCACCATGCCGGCCATGGAGTTGAGCCAGCCCAGCTCCTTGATCAGGATGAAGTTGGGAATGAAGATCACCACGCCCGGCACCATCATCGAGGCCACGAACAGCGCGAACAGGGTCTGGCGGCCCGGAAAACGCAGCCGGGCGAAGGCGTAGGCGGACATCGCGGCGCTGATGGTCTGCAGCGTCACGATGATGCCGGTGAACAGCAGCGAGTTGCCCAGCGCGCGCAGGAAGTCGATCTGCGCGCCCGAGCCGCCCAGGGCCAGCGCCTCGTCGGTGCTCATCAGGCCCAGCACCTTCTTGACGTTGAGCAGGGTCGGCTCGGCCGGCCACAGCGTGGCCGACTCCGCATAGAGCGCATGCGGGTGCAGCAGGCCGGTCTTGATGACCATCCACAGCGGGATCAGGGTCACCAGCAGCATGCCGATCAGCACGCTCCAGGCCAGCAGCCGGCCGGCGCGCCCGCGCCGGCGGGCGGTCCGAGAGGTCGGGGGGGCGAGGGGGGTCATGGCGGGGCTCCTTCAGGCCAGGTCGTTTTCGTTGGCGCGCATGATCCGCATCTGGATCACGGTGTAGGCCAGCATCACCAGACACAGCACCATCGACATCGCCGAGGCATAGCCCATCTTGTAGAAGCTGAAGGCGTTCTGCACGATGTAGTGCACGATCACGCGCGTCGAGTCCAGCGGTCCGCCGTTGGTGGTCACGGCGATGGTGTCGAAGATCTGGAACGAGCCGGTCACGCTGGTCACGAGCACGAACACCATCACCGGGCGCAGCAGGGGCAGGGTGACGCGCCTGAACATCTGCCATTCGCTGGCGCCCTCGAGCGCGGCGGCCTCGTACAGGTGGCGCGGGATGTTCTGCATGCCGGCCAGGAACAGCATGGCGACCAGGCCCATGTGACGCCAGATGTTGACGCCGGCCACGGTCAGCATCGCCTGGTCCACGCCGCCGAAGAAGGGCATGCGCTCGAGGCCGATGGCGGCGATGTGATGGTTGACCAGGCCGAGGATGGGGTCGAGCATCCAGAGCCAGACCATGGCCACCAGCACGTTGGACATCAGGTAGGGCAGCAGCACCACCGACTTGACGAACAGCGAGCGCGTCAGGCGGTCCATCGCCACGGCCAGGAACAGCCCGAGCGCGGTCTGCAGCGGGATGTTGAGCAGCACGTAGTAGCCCGACAGCTTCATGCCGTTCCAGAACTTGTCGTCCGCCCAGAGCTGGACATAGTTGTCCCAGCCGACGAACCGGGGCTGGCGCAGCAGGTTCCAGTCGGTGAAGCTGATCTCGACCGCCCGCAGCGTGGGCAGGGCGTAGAACAGCAGGAAGCCGATCAGGGCCGGCAGGACCATGAGCCAGCCGGTCAGGGCTTCGCCGCCCCGCCCCGAGAGCCAATGGGTCAGGGCGCGACGCGCGGCGGGCCGGGTCTGTGCGGGGGTGGATGAGGACAAGCAAGGACTCCTGAGTGCAAACGATTTCGTGCAAATAATATTTGCATATTTTTGCCAATCAAATAGGTGTAAACACCAATGAGGCTGCTGATGATGGCCAATCGCCATCGGCCGAAGCCGGGGCTGCAGGTATGATCAACAGCCTGTTTGGCTTCGATCTCCAGGTTTCCGCATGACTTCCAGCGCGCCTTCCTCGCCGTCCCGGCGCCCGACCATGACCGACGTGGCCAAGGCGGCTCAGGTATCGCAATCCACCGTCTCGATGGTGCTCAACGACATGCCGGGCGCCCGCCTGTCGGAGGCCACGCGCGCCAAGGTGCTCAAGGTGGCGCAGGAGCTCGGCTACAGCCTGTCGCGCCGGGTCGAGGCACCGGTGCTCCAGGGCCGGCCCAACCTGATCGCCTATCTGACCGACGAGCTGTCGACCAGCCCGCATCCGGTCGTCAGCGTCGATGGCGCCCGCGACGCGGCCTGGGAGCACGACTGCCTGCTGACCGTGATGGTCACCCGCAGCAACCCGGAGCAGACGGCGGCGGCGATCGGGTCCCTGGCGCGCCATCCCGACTTGCTCGGCGTCATCTACTCGACCATCTTCACGCGCGATGTCGAGGTGCCGCCGGCCCTGCAGTCGCTGCCGCTGGTGCTGCTGAACTGCCATGCGCCGGGCCGGCGTTTTCCCAGCGTGCTGCCGGGCGAGGTCGGCGGCGGGCAGGCCGCGACCGAGTACCTGATCGGCCAGGGCCATCAGCGCATCGGCTTCATCAATGGCGAGTCCTGGCAGGAGGCGGCCGAGGACCGCTTCAAGGGTTACCGGCGCGCGCTGGCGACGGCCGATCTGCCTTTCGATCCGGCACTGGTGCGCAACGGCGACTGGATGTCGGGCA
>JBDLVJ010000327.1:0-4649 GCA_039804875.1 Pseudomonadota bacterium
CGCCGGCTGCAGCCTGGTAGGGAATGTCCACGCCCTGCTCGATCTCGGCCTGGGTCTGATCGGCGGTGATGACGCGCGGACTCGCGACCACCTTGCCCTTGCCGTCGGCCTGCAGCGCCGAGATCTCGAGATCCAGGAAGCGGTTGGCGGTAGGGCTGAACAGCGACAGCGCGAACGCGGCCGGACTGGTGGTCCCGATCCCGAGCGCCGGCAGGTTGACGAACTGGGTATTGGCCGAGGTAAGGGTATTGGCCCGCTCGAGCGTGGTCGCCGAGACCGCATCGTAGCTGCCGCCGAAAGCGGCACGGTTGCCGCCACTGATGGAGTAGCCGGCATCGCCGCCACGGATGCCACGCAGGTCACTGCCGCCGAGCTTGACGCCGAGCGAGCGGCCGAAGGTGTCGCTGGCCTCGACGATACGGGCCTCGATCATGACCTGGCGCACCGGAATATCGAGCTTCTTGATCAGATCCTGCACCGCCTCGATCCGCGAGGGAATATCGGTCACGAACAGCTGGTTGGTGCGCGGCTCGGGCACGGCGCTGCCACGCGGCGACAGCAAGCGCGCGCCGCCGGTAATGACACTAGCGCCCTGCTGACCGACAACCTCGCCACGCAACTGCGACGCGATATCGATCGCCTTGGCATAGTTCATCTGGAAAGACTGGGTCTGCACCGGCTCGAGCGTCTGCAGCGCCGCCTTGGCCTCGAACTCCTGTTTCTCGCGCGCCGCGATCTCGTCCTTGGGCGCGACCCAGATCACGTTGCCCGTCTTGCGCATGCCCAGCCCCCTGGCTTGCAGGATGATGTCGAGCGCCTGATCCCAGGGCACGTCCTTGAGTCGCAGCGTGACGTTGCCGGTCACGGTGTCCGAGCTCACGATATTGAAGTTGGTGAAGTCGGCGATCACCTGCAGCAGCGAGCGCACCTCGATGTTCTGAAAATTCAGGGTGAGCTTCTCGCCCACATAGCCCGGTCCCTGGGTCGGCTTGCTGGGATCGGTCTTGGGCTCGCGCAGCTCGAGCACGAACTGCCTGTCACTCTGATAGGCGCTGTGCTCCCAGCGACCCCGCGCCTCGACCACCATGCGCACGCGGTCACCGACCTGGGACGTGCTGACGGTCTGCACCGGGGTGCCGAAGTCGCTGACATCGAGGCGGCGGCGCAGGCCCTCGGACAGCGAGGTCTTGAGAAAATCGACCACGAGCTTGTTGCCCTGCTGGCGCACATCGACTCCGACCTGGCTGCTGGCGAGGCTCACGAGCACACGGCCGGTACCTTCGGGACCACGGCGGAAATCCACATCCTGCAGTGGCAGCACGACACTGCCAGGGCCCTCGGCGAAGACCGGCTTGACCACCGCAGAAGCCGCATCGGGGTCGAGCCGCACGATCAGGGTCCTGCCCTCGATGCGGGTCTGGTGCGTGGCGGCACGGCTGAGGTTGAGCATGATCCGGGTCCGGTCGCCGGACTGGACCACGCTGACCGAACGCAGCTTGCCACGCTTGAGATCAAACGACTTGCGACCCGTGGCGTTGCTGGCGCCAGGAATGTCGAGTGCGATGCGCGCGGGCGACTGGATCGCGAAGCTGGTCGGCAACTGGGCCAAGGGCTCGCTGGTCTGGATGCGCACGACCTCGGCGCCGTCCTGCGTGGCCGCCGTGACGGACTCGATCGCGAGCCTGGCCTGCACCAGCCCGGACGACAGCAGGGTCAGCAGCCATAGGGGCAGCCTGCGCCAGCCGATCCGGCCCGCCATCGATTTCTGGGTGTGTTTCATTTGCGGGTCTCCTCCTGTAGCTGCAGCGTGACCGGGCGCTCGACCCAGTCACCGGCCGCGTCCTGAACGATCTCGCGCAGGGCGATTTCGCGCTCGCTGATCTTCATGACGCGGCCAAAGTTCTGTCCCAGATACTGGCCGATGCCGACCTGGTAGAGCAGCTTGTCCACCCGCACCAGCGCCACCTGGCGTCCGCGTCGGTCGAGCAAGCCGACCATGGACATGGCGTCGAGCGGGACGGATTCGAGCGGCTCCTTGCGCCGATTGAGCTCGGCCCGAATCAGGGCACCGCCGGCATCCGATGCGCCCTCGCTGCGCAGCGCGACGAACAGCTTCTCGGCACTGAAGGGCGGCAGGGCCGACGCGGCCCCATAGGCCTGCGGCACGAAGCGGGTGGGCTCGGGTATGGGGTCGACATGAGGCGAGACGGCACGGCGCTGCTCGGTCATCCATTGCCGGATCTCGTCTTGAGCGGCCTGGCCGCAAGCCGCCAGCAACAGGGCTGCGCCCAGGGCCGTGCCGAACGGGGTGAAATGGATGGGCTTCATGGCTGCTTCCCCTTTTTCTCGGCGGCCTTGGCTGCCGTCTGCTGGACCAGCACCTCATCGGGGTCCAGATAGCGGAAAGTCTTGGCCGTGGCTTCCAGTGTCAGCAGGTTGGGCTTGTTGACCACCGGAGCGAGCGTCAGGTCGTTGAGCGTGACGATGCGCGACAGCGCGGCGATGTCGGCGGCGAACAGCGCGATGTCGTGGTAGCTGCCGCTGACGCGCAAGGCGATGGGCTGCTCGGCGTAGTACTCCTGCACATTGACGCTGCCGGGGCGGAACAGCTCGAACTGCAGGCTGCGCCCGAGACCGGCCTGGTTGATGTCGGACAGCAGCGCATCCATCTCCGCCTTGCTCGGCAGCTGCTTTTCGAGTTGGTTGACGTAGACCTTGACCTGCTCGAGCTGGAGCTTGAGCACCTCGAGGTTGACCGCCTGGGCCAGCTTGCTGGTGTAGGTGACGCGCAGCTCGGTTTCCTGCTGTCGCTCGGCCTCGAGTTCATCGGCCCGGCTGCTGAGCCAGCCGTACCAGAGCGCCACGACCACCACGGCCACCGTGGCGCACAGCAGCAAATAACGCGGCAGCGGCGGCCAGCGCGATGGATCGCTGCGGTCGAGGCCCGTGAAATCCTGGCGCCACCGCGCGCGCCAGGCGGCGAAATCGATGGACGGCGTGGGTTGGAGTCTGGCCATGGTCGCTTCCTCCTCAGACCTTGCCCGTCGGAGGAATATCCGACTTGGCAGCAGACGGGCTGGTCTCGGTTTCCTGGCTGCGCACGAGCGCGACACGGATCGAGAAGTTGGAGACCCGCCTGGCTCCGCGCTGGGGCAGGTTGACCTCGCCCGCCACGATCTCCACCAGTTGCGGCTGACGCAGCCAGGCGCTGTGGTTGCCCAGATTGCGCAGCAACTCGGAGACCCGCTCCTGCGACTGGGCCATGCCTGCGATCACGATGCTGGAGCCTTCCTGCTTGAGCGAGCTCAGGTAGACGCCATCGGGCACCTGCTTGACCATCTCCTCGAGCAGATGCACCGGCAGATTGCGGTCGGCCTGCAGCCGCTCGACCGCCTGCTGGCGCGCCTTGAGGGCCTCGACCTGGGTCTTGAGGCTGGCGACCTCCTGGATCTGCGCGTCAAGCAGCGCGATCTCGGCCCGGAACAGGTCGTTGCGGTCGCGCTGGGCATCAATGCGCGCCTGGTAGGACAGCGCCACGACGCCGACCAGCAGCACACCGGCCAGCAAGGCCAGCACGAGCTGAAACAGGAACTGCTCGCGGCGCCGCTTGCGCGCGGCCTCGCGATGCGGCAGCAGGTTGATCAGGATCATGGGTGAAACCTCCGCAATGCCAGTCCGGTGGCAACCAGATAGGAGGTCGATTCGAGGGTCAGCGCGGCTAACCTGACCTCGGGCCCGAGCACCATGCCATCGAAGGGATTGATGAGCTTGCAGGGAAAGGCGGTCTGGGCGGCCACGGTCTCGACCACGCCAGGCAAGGCCGTGCAGCCGCCCGACAGCAGGATATGGTCGACCTTGTTGTGCGGCGTGCTGGTGAAGAAGAACTGCAACGCGCGCCCGATCTCCTGCGCCAGGCTGTCCATGAAGGGACGCAGCACCTGGTCCGCATAGTCGGGCGGCAGCGCGCCATTCTTCTTTCTCGCCTCGGCCTCCTCGAAGCTCAGGCCGTACTGGCGCGCGATCTGCTGGCTCAGCATGGCGCCGCCAAAGACCTGGTCGCGCTCGTAGAGCATGTCGTCGTTGCGTATGACCTGCAGGTTGGTGCTGTGCGAACCGACCTCGATCAGCGCGATCAGCGCGTCGCGGCCCCGATTGGGCAGGGCATCCATGACGCGAGCGGCCGCCAGACGCATGGCGTAGGACTCCACGTCCATCACGACCGGCAGCAGGCCGACCGCCTCGGCCAGCGCCTGACGGTCCGAGACCTTTTCCTTGCGCGAGGCGGCCAGCAGCACGTCAACCATCTCGGCCGAACCGGCCGAGGGCCCGATCACGCAGAAATCCAGGCTGACCTCAGCGAGGGGAAAGGGAATGTACTGGGATGCCTCGACCTCGACCAGGGACTCGAGCTCGAGGTCGCTGAGGCCGGCGGCCAGCACGATCTTCTTGGTGATGACCGCCGAGCCCGGCAGGGCCAGCGCCGCATGGCGGGTCTTGCTGCCGCTGCGTCGCAGCAGACGGCGCAGCGCCTCCGCCACCTCGTCGAAGCGCTCGACATTGCCTTCGCTGATCCAGCCGCGCTCGAGTGGCTCCATGCCATAGCGCTCCAGCACCAGCTGGCCGTCCGGATTGCGACCCAGCTCGACCAG
>JBDLVJ010000328.1:0-6250 GCA_039804875.1 Pseudomonadota bacterium
GCGGAACTCGGGCGTGAACAAGCGCTTGATATCAGCCATCTCGTCACCGGCCTGGCGCGGGTTGGTGAAGCCGATGGCGGCCTTGTTCATGGTCTCGGCGCCCGCGTTGGTCGTCATGACGATGATGACGTTGCGGAAATCGGCCTTGCGTCCGTTGTTGTCGGTCAGCGTGCCGTGGTCCATTACCTGCAGCAGCACGTTGAAGATCGCCGGGTGCGCCTTCTCGATCTCGTCGAGCAACAGCACGCAATGCGGCTTCTTGGTGATGGCCTCGGTCAGCAGGCCGCCCTGATCGAAGCCGACATAACCCGGAGGCGCGCCGATCAGGCGGCTGACCGCATGCTGCTCCATGTACTCGGACATGTCGAAACGGATCAGCTCGATGCCGAGGATATAGGCCAGCTGCTTGGCGGCCTCGGTCTTGCCGACGCCGGTCGGACCCGAGAACAGGAAGCTGCCGATCGGCTTGTCGACCTTGCCCAGGCCGGCGCGCGACATCTTGACGGCGGACGACAGGGCGTCGAGCGCCTTGTCCTGGCCGAACACGACCGACTTGAGATCGCGCTCGAGCGTGGCGAGCTTGCTGCGGTCATCGCTCGAGACGTTGGCCGGCGGGATGCGGGCGATCTTGGCCACGATGTCCTCGATCTCGCCCTTGCCGATGATCTTCTTGCGCTTGGACGGCACCATGATGCGCTGGGCGGCGCCGGCCTCGTCGATCACGTCGATCGCCTTGTCGGGCAGATGGCGGTCGCTGATGTACTTGGCGCTGAGTTCGGCGGCGGCCTGCAGCGCGGCGGCGGCGTACTTGACGTTGTGGTGCTCCTCGAAGCGGCTCTTGAGGCCCTTGAGGATGTCGATCGTCTGCGCCACGGTGGGCTCGACCACGTCGACCTTCTGGAAGCGGCGACTCAGCGCGGCGTCCTTCTCGAAGATGCCGCGGTACTCGGTGAAGGTGGTGGCGCCGATGCACTTGAGCGCGCCGCTCGAGAGCGCGGGCTTCAGCAGGTTGGACGCGTCGAGCGTGCCGCCCGAGGCGGCGCCGGCGCCGATCAGGGTGTGGATCTCGTCGATGAACAGGATGGCGTGGGGCTTGTCCTTGAGCGTCTTGAGCACGCCCTTGAGACGCTGCTCGAAATCGCCACGGTACTTGGTGCCGGCCAGCAGCGCGCCCATGTCGAGCGAGTAGACGGTGGCCTCGGCCAGCACCTCGGGCACGTCCTTCTGGACGATGCGCCAGGCCAGGCCCTCGGCGATCGCGGTCTTGCCGACGCCGGCCTCGCCGACCAGCAGCGGGTTGTTCTTGCGCCGGCGGCACAGGATCTGGATCACGCGCTCGACCTCGAACTCGCGGCCGATCAGCGGATCGATCTTGCCGTCCCTGGCGGCCTGGTTCAGGTTGAGCGTGAACTGTTCGAGCGGGCTGGCCTTCTCGTTGCCCTTGGCCTCGCCGGCCTGCTCCTCGTTCTCGGCGGCGGCGCCCTCGGCCGGCTTGCCGCCCTGGTCGGGGGTTTCGCTTTTCTTGATGCCGTGCGCGATGAAGTTGACGACATCGAGCCGGGTCACGCCCTGCTGATGCAGATAATAGACCGCGTGCGAGTCCTTCTCGCCGAAGATCGCGACCAGCACGTTGGCGCCGGTGACTTCCTTCTTGCCGTTGCCGGTCGACTGGACATGCATGATGGCGCGCTGGATCACGCGCTGGAAGCCCAGCGTGGGCTGGGTGTCGACTTCCTCGGTGCCGGCGACCTGGGGCGTGTTGTCCTTGATGAAGGTGGTCAGCGCCTGGCGCAGGTCATCGACATGGGCCGAACAGGCGCGCAGCACCTCGGCGGCGCTGGGATTGTCGAGCAGGGCAAGCAGCAGGTGCTCGACCGTGATGAATTCGTGCCTCTGCTGCCTCGCCTCGACGAAGGCCATGTGCAAGCTGACTTCAAGTTCCTGGGCAATCATGTGGCACTTCCTTTAAACGTGTCTCTAATTTATCGCGTTTTTCAAGCTGATGTGGCGACACTTGGGGGCTTGACCCGGCTTATTCAACGGGTTCAGCGAGACATTGCAGGGGATGGCCGTGGTGGCGCGCGGCCTGCAGCACCTGTTCGACCTTGGTCGTGGCCAGATCGTGGGTGAAGACGCCGCAGACGCCACGCCCCTCGAGGTGGATGCGCAGCATGATCTGGGTCGCGGTCTCGCGGTCCTTGTTGAAGTATTCCTGCAGCACCAGCACGACGAATTCCATCGGCGTGAAGTCGTCGTTGAGCAGCACGACCTGGTACATCTTGGGCGGCTTGACGCGCTGGGTCTGGCGCTCGAGCACCACGGTGGCCCCGCCGAAAGGCATGGAGGGCTTGGAGTCAGGATTCTGGGGTGTGGTGGGCATGAAAATGATTCTAGCGGCAGCGTTGCGCGAGTGTGACAGCTGTCGGCTTGTCCTGCGGCTGAGTGGCGATTGACCGGATCATGCGGGGCGCCGCAAAATCGGCGAATCCCAGCTGCCCGCCCCGCATTCACCATGAAGCCGATTGATTTTCCAACCTCGAACCCGCCCGGCTGGACCGGCCTGGTCAGCGCGCTGGCGCTCGCGCTGCTGCTGCAGGGGTGCGGCACGCTCAAGTCGCCGGCGTCGCGGGAGCGCCCGGTGGCGCAGCGCTCCGAGCAGGCGGTCGAGCGCGGCCGGGACGTGGCGCTGTACGCGATGTCGATGCTGGACCAGGGTTACCGCTGGGGCGGACGCGGCCCGGACCACGGCTTCGATTGCTCGGGCCTGGTCGTCCATGTGTTTCGCGAGGCGGTCGGGCTGGAGCTCAATGGCAACGCGGCCTCGCTGTCGCGCCAGTCGCGTCCGGTGCAAGCGGACGCGCTGCAGGCCGGCGACCTGCTGTTCTTCAACACGCTGGGCCAGCCGAACTCCCATGTCGGGGTCTACGTGGGCCAGGGCAAGTTCGTCCATGCCGCCAACGAGCGCAGCGGCGTGCGCATGGACCGGCTGGGCGACCGCTACTACGCGGCCCGCTTCGAGGGTGCCAAGACCATGCTAGATTAAAAAGATGATGTCTCCTCGTATCGCTGACCGCGTGCTCGCCGTACTGTCGCTGACCCTGCTCGGGACCGGCTGCCTGTTTGTTCTCTGGCCTTTCCTGACTTCCCTGGCCTGGGCCGCCATTCTTGTCTCGAGCAGCTGGGGCGCTTTCTCCCGACTGGACCGACTGGTGGGCGGACGGCGCGCGCTGTCGGCCAGCCTGATGACGCTGCTGGTGACGGTGGTGGTGCTGATGCCGGTCGTCACGCTGTCGGTGGCGCTGTCGGACAACGTCGCCGAGCTTGGCCGCTCGATCGGCGAGCTGGTGCGCGAGGGCCTGCCCGACGCGCCGAGCTGGCTGGCCCGGCTGCCGCTGGTGGGCGGCGCCCTGCTGCACTACTGGCAGCAGTTCGCGCACAACGGCGACCGCCTGATGGAGGAGCTGGGCAAGCTGGCCGAGCCGGCACAGGACTTCGCGCTCGGCGCCGGCCGGCTGGCCGGGCGCGGGGTGATCGATGTCGCGCTGTCGGTGTTCCTGGCCTTCTTCCTCTACCTGCATGGCGAGGCACTGGCGCGGCGGGTGCTGTTCGCGCTCGAGCGGCTCAGCGGCGCGCGAGCGGTCTACCTGCTCGAGCTCACGCGCGGCACGGTCAGCGGCGTGATCTACGGCGTGCTCGGCACGGCGCTGGCGCAGGGGGTGCTGGCGTCGATCGGACTGGCCATCGCCGGCGTGCCGGGCGCGGTGCTGCTGGGCGCGGCGACCTTCCTGCTGTCGGTGGTGCCGGTCGGGCCGCCGCTGGTCTGGGGCGGCGCCGCCTTCTGGCTGTTCCAGCAGGGTGATCCGATGTGGGCGATCTTCATGGCGAGCTGGGGCTTTTTCGTCGTCAGCACGGTCGACAACTTCATCAAGCCCTTCATCATCAGCCGGGGCGCCAAGCTGCCATTCGCGGTCGTCTTCCTCGGCGTGCTGGGCGGCGTGCTGGCCTTCGGCGTGATCGGCGCCTTCCTGGGTCCGGCGATGCTGGCGGTGGGCTTTCGGCTGATGAACGAGTGGAGCGCCAGCGACTGAGGGCGCAGGCCCGGCGACCGCTTACGCGGTCCGACCCGGGCGCTCAGGCCGGCGGCAGGAAGCGGCGCTCGAATTCGGCCACCGGCAGCGCCGCGCTCAGCAGATAGCCCTGTCCGTACGGGCAGCCGAGCTGCAGCAGCAACTGGCGCTGGGCCTCGGTCTCGATGCCCTCGGCCAACAGGCCGAGCCCGAGGCGGCGCACCAGCTGGCACAGGATCTCGACCAGCACGCGGTCGCTCTCGTGTGCCTCCATGCCTTGCACGAAGCAGGCATCGATCTTGACCCCGCTGACCGGCAGCTGGCGCAGGTAGGACAGGCTGGCGTAGCCGGTGCCGAAGTCGTCGATCAGCAGCGAGACACCGAGCTCGCGGAACTGACGCAGACAGTCGAGCAGCGCGGGCGTGGGCCGGGACCAGGCCGCTTCGGCCAGTTCGATCTCGAGCCAGGCCGGATTCAGCGCCAGCTGGTCGAGCAGTTGCCGCAGCTGCTCGAGCCAGTGCGGCTGCTGCAGGTCGGCCGCGCTCTGGTTGAGGGCCAGCCGCCAATCAGCGGGCCAACGGCCCTGGCCGGCCCAGGCCGCGACCTGATGCAAGGTGGTACGCAGGACCCAGGTGTCGATCGCGCCGAGCAGCTGGTGCTGCTCGGCCACGCGCAGGAAATCGCAGCAGCAGAGCAGGCCCAGGCGCGGGTGGCGCCAGCGCAGCAGGGCCTCGGCTCCGACCACGGCCATGTCGGACAGCCTGAACTTGGGCTGCCAGTGCACCTCGAGCTGGCCCTGGTCGATCGCCGCGCGCAGTTCCTGGTGCTGGCTGAAGGTCTGGCGCATGTGTTGCCCGAGCTCGGGCGTGTAGGCCTGGAGCTGGTTGCGCCCGGCCCGCTTGGCGGCGTACATGGCCTGGTCGGCATGGCGCAACAGGGCCTCGGCGCTTTCGCCGTCATCGGGAAACATGACCAGCCCGACCGAGACCTGGGCCCGGTAATCGGGCATGCCGTCGAGCGTCATGGGATCGTTGAGCTGGAGCACCAGGCGCTCGGCGAGGTCAAGCGCATGGGTGCGGCTGATGTTGGGCAGCAGCATGACGAACTCGTCGCCACCCAGACGCGCGACCGTGTCCATGTCGCGCACCGCTTCGCGCAGGCGGTGCGCGATCACGATCAGCAACTGGTCGCCGACGGCATGGCCCAGCGTGTCGTTGACCTCCTTGAAATGGTCGAGATCGGCGAACAGCAGCGCGAAGGATTGCTGCTCGCGCTGCGCCAGCAGCACCGACTGGTTGAGCCGGTCCTGGAACAGGGCGCGGTTGGGCAGTCCGGTCAGGCTGTCGGTGGTGGCCAGGCGCAGGATCTCGTCGCTGGCCCGGCGCGATTCTGTCAGGTCGCCGATGATGGCCATGTAGCCCTGCGCGCAGCCATCGGCATCGGCCAGCGCGGTCAGGCTCAGCCGCACCATGCGTTCGCCGGCCTCGGCCGTGCGCAGCAGCGCCTCGCCGCTCCAGCGGCCCTGCTGGCGGATGCCGTCGAGGATCTCGGCCTCGAGCTCGCCCTCGCTTGTCCGGCCCGGCCGCAGCAGCTGGGTGAAGCGGTCCTGCCACGCGTCCACGGAAAACCCGGTCAGGCGCTCGAAGGCCGGGTTGACGCGGCGCAAGCGGCCCAGCGCGTCGGTCACGACGATGGCGTCGTTGCTGTTGAGGAAGACCGTTTCGCTCATGAGCGGATCGGGCGAGTCATGCGGAGCACAGGAATCGCGCGGGCTGTCCCGGTCAAGCGGCCCCTGGCCGGCGCTTGACTGGAGCGGGTGCGCGAGCAATTGCAGCACGACGCGGTGACGCCCGGCCTGACACGGGTCGAAGCGCTGGATCAGGGCGTCGAGACGCAACCGGCCATGCTCCGGGCTGTCAAGCCACAGCCCATCGAGGCGGATCGGGGCAAGAGCGCTGGTTTCCGAGAGCGCGTCACGCAAGCGGACGCGGGCCCGCGGCGACAGGACGCTGAGCAGCCGCCAGGGATCGGCCGGGACATCGGCCTTGGCGGAACCGCCGTGCAGCAGGGTCCGCGCCTGGGCATTGACCATCAGCGTGCGGCCGCTGCCGTCGAGCAGCCAGGTGGGCACCGGCTGGACGTCGAAGAGTCGACGGAAATCAGCGCGATGGCTCATGGATCGG
>JBDLVJ010000329.1:0-4405 GCA_039804875.1 Pseudomonadota bacterium
GGCCGAGCGATTCGAGCGCCTCGCGCAGGCGCTGGCCACGCGGCGCCTTCAGATCGCGCCCGAGCGTGAGCAGGCTGCGCAGCACGCGTATCAGCGGATTCGGAAAGCTCGAGAGCACGAGTTCATCGAGGCCGTGGCGCAGCACGACCCAGCAGATGAAGACGCCACGCAGGAAGCGGCTCATGGCGCGGCCTTGCCACGACGCGCGGCGACCTGCATCAGGAAACCGCGCAGGCCCTGCGCCAGGGTGCGGCCGGCGGTGACCAGCTGATGCGCGATCGGGTCGCCCAACAGGCGCGACAGGTCCTCCTCGAGGTCCCAGCGCAGGTTGTCGGCCAGCCAGGCGACCTCGGCCGCCAGCTGCACGTCGCCCTGGATCTCGACCGGCGGCTTGCCACCCGCCAGCAGGGTCTGCGCCAGCGCCAGCGGCGAGGCTTCGGCCACGCGCAACTGCAGGTCGGACGACTCGCCGGGCTGGGACAGCGCCAGCAGGCCGGCCGGGGTCGGTTGCAGCACCAGCTCGATGCTGCCCCAGTTCAGCTGCAGCCGCTTGCCCTGCTGGCGCCGGAGCCGGTCCATGGCCTGGGGCTCCTGCTGCAGCACATGGTTGAGCAGCAGCACCAGGCGGTTGTGCAGTTCGGCGCGCAGCCAGACCGGCGGCGCCGGCAGCCGGGTGGCGAGCCGCTGCAGCAATTCAACCGGCGGCAAGGGAAATGGGGGCTTGTTCATAGGTGCCCCGATTTTGACGGATAAAGCCTATCCTTTCATTGCATGGCCTGCACACCCGCGACCAGCCAGCCGTCGGCACCGCTGCGGGGGCGGATGATGCTCCAGACCTCGCGGAAGGGATTGGGGCCGGCGGCGGCGGCGTCCCGGATCAGGCCCGAGAACTCGACGCTGGCCAGATACCCGCTGGCCTGCTCCTCGATGCCAAGCAGCTTGGCGTCGAGCATCACGACCTCGGAGCCCTGGCCGACGGCACCGGCCTGGCGCTCGCGCTCAAGCAGCTGGGGCTGGATCTGGCCCAGCATCGCGTCGGTCATCATCGCGCGCAGCGCCAGGATGTCGGCGCGGTCCCAGGCCGCCTGCAGCTGGATGAAGTGGACCTTGGAGGCCTCGAGGAAGACCGCGGCATCGAAGCCGGACGGCAGGCAGGCGTCCGCCATCCCCGCTGGCGAGGCGGGCTCCGTCCGGCCCTGGGCGGCATCAAAAGCGCCGTGCTGGTGCTCCCAGGGACGGGCCGAGGCATCGTTGCCGACGTTGCTGGCGCTGTAGCTGGCCGGCGGCCGCACGGCATCGGGCGCGGCAGCCGGGACGGGCCGGGACGGCTCCTGCCTGCGGCCACGCCACCAGATGCGCAGCACCCATGCCAGCACACCCAGGCCCAGGATCGCTAACCACCATTCCATTTCAGTCTCCCCCGTCTTCAGGCGACGTTTGCCAGTCGGCTCAGCACTTGAGGCCCAGGTGCAGCGCCGCGATGCCGGCTGTCAGGTTATGTACATCCACATGGCCGAAACCGGCCTCGAGCATCATGCCGCGCAGGGTTTCCTGGTCCGGATGCATGCGGATCGACTCGGCCAGATAGCGGTAGCTGTCCTCGTCCTTGGCGATCCACTTTCCGAGCTTTGGCAAGATATTAAAACTATACCAGTCATAGGGCTTCCGTAGGGGAACAGCGACTTTGGAAAATTCCAGCACCAGCAGTTTGCCTCCCGGACGCAGGACACGGTTCATCTCGCGCAGCGCGACCTCCTTGTGCGTCATGTTGCGCAGGCCGAAGGCCACGGTCACGATGTCGAAATGGCCATCGGGAAAGGGCAGCTTCTCGGCGTCGCAGACCAGGGTCGGCAGCACATGGCCGTGGTTGAGCAGGCGGTTGCGGCCCTCGCGCAGCATGGCCTCGTTGATGTCGGTGTGCACCACCTGACCGTTGGGCGCGACCTTGGGCGCGAAGGCCAGGTCAAGGTCGCCGGTGCCGCCGGCGATATCGAGCACGCGATCGCCCGGGCGCGGGTTGGCGACCTGGATCGTGTAGGCCTTCCAGAGGCGGTGCAGGCCGGCAGACATCAGGTCGTTCATGATGTCGTAGTTGGAGGCCACCGAGTCGAACACGCTGCGCACATGGCGCGCCTTGTCTTGCTCGTCAACGGTCTTGAATCCGAAATGGGTCTGGCTCATGGCGTCAGTTCCTGCAGGGTGCTTGCCGTCGCGGCGGCTGTTCAATGAGAGTGGCCGCAGGCCGAGCCGGCCTTGCCGGCCATCGGCGCGTCGCGATCGAGGCCGGCGGCCTGCAGGCGGGCCAGATAGTCGGCCCAGCGCTGCTCCTGCTCGGCGCCGAGCCGGTACAGGTAGTCCCAGCTGTAGAGGCCGGAGTCATGGCCGTCCGAGAAGGTCGGCTTGACGGCGTAATGGCCGACCGGCTCGAGCGCGCTGATCCCGACCTCGCGCTTGCCGGTCTGCAGCGTTTCCTGGCCCGGGCCGTGGCCCTGGACCTCGGCCGAGGGCGAGAGTACGCGCAGCAGCTCGAAGGGCAGCCGAAAGCGCGCGCCGTCATCGAAGGCGATCTCGAGCACGCGCGACTTGGCGTGCAGCGTCAGTTCGACGGGATGGGGGGTGTTGGGGTTCAGGCCAGCCATGGTCTCTCGCAGAAGGCTCGGGGGTCAAAACACTATCGTAACGCTCGGCCAGCGGGCGGCAAACCGCCCGGGCCGGCTCAGAAGACTTGCGCGGCCACCGTGGCGATGGCGGCGTCGCAGTCCGGCAGCCGCGCGCGCAGCGCGGCCAGGCGCTCCGGATCGGGCGCGCGCTGCGGCGCGGCCCAGACCGGCGCCGGCCAGCGGCTGTCCCAGTCATGGCGCGCGATCACATGCCAGTGCAGGTGCGGCACCATGTTGCCGAGCGCGGCCAGGTTGACCTTGGTCGGCGCCAGCTGCTCGCGCAGCACGGTCTCGACCGCGCTGACGGCGTGCAGGCAGAGCTGCTGGTCGGCCTCGGCCAGGTCGGAGAACTCGGCCACATGGTCGTTCCAGACCACGCGGTAGCAGCCGGGGAAATCCGCCGCGTCCGGCCCGGTGGCGCGGATGATGCGGAACTTCCCTTGCCGGGCGATCAGCAGGCCACCGTCCTCGTGGCAGAGCGGGCAGCCGGACTCGGAGCAGGCGGCCATGAGTCAGACCAGCACGCGCTCGATGCCGCCGGCGTTGGCCTTGGCGACATAGTCGGGCAACCAGTTCTCGCCGAGGATATGGCGCGCCATCTCGACCACGACATAGTCGGCTTCGAGCAGGCCGTTCTGCAGGTCCTCGCCATAGCGGCTCAGGCCCTGGAAGCAGCTCGGGCAGCTGGTCAGGATCTTGGTCTTGCCGGCCTGCTGGACCACGCCGTTCCTGGCCGCCAGCGCCGCGAGCTCCTGAGCGTTCTTGTTGAGCTCCTCCTCCTTGCGGAAGCGGACCTGGGTCGAGACATCGGGTCGCGTCACGCCGAGCGTGCCGGACTCGCCGCAGCAGCGGTCGCTTTGCACCACCGTGTCGCCGACCAGCGCCTTGACGGTCTTGAGCGGCGCCTGCAGCTTCATCGGGCTGTGGCAGGGATCGTGGAACAGGTAGGCGCCCTTGGCGTCGAGCGTGATGCCCTTTTCGAGCAGGTACTCGTGGATGTCGATGATGCGGCAGCCCGGGAAGATCTTGTCGAACTGGTAACCCGAGAGCTGGTCATAGCAGGTGCCGCAGGAGACCACCACGGTCTTGATGTCGAGGTAGTTCAGCGTGTTGGCGACGCGGTGGAACAACACCCGGTTGTCGGTGATCATCTGCTCGGCCTTCTCGAACTGGCCCGAGCCGCGCTGCGGATAGCCGCAGCACAGGTAGCCCGGCGGCAGCACGGTCTGCACGCCGGCATGCCAGAGCATGGCCTGGGTGGCGAGGCCGACCTGGCTGAACAGGCGCTCGGAGCCGCAGCCCGGGAAGTAGAACACCGCCTCGCTGTCGCTGCTGGTGCCGCGCGGGTCCCGGATGATCGGGACGTAGTCCTTGTTCTCGATGTCGAGCAGCGCACGCGCGGTCTTGTTGGGCAGGCCGCCCGGCAGCTTCTTGTTGATGAAGTGGATCACCTGCTCCTTGATCGGCGCGGGACCGACCGAGGCCGGCGGGGCGCTGGTCTGCTTCCTGGCGAAGCTGTTGAGCACGGTGTTGGCCAGGCGCTGGGCCTTGAAGCCGACGCCGACCATGGCGCTGCGCGCGAGCTTGATGGTCTCGGGGTTGGTCGCGTTGAGCATGAACATCGCGGCCGCGTTGCCAGGACGGAAACTCTTCTGGCCCATCTTGCGCAGCAGGTTGCGCATGTTCATCGAGACATCGCCGAAGTCGATCTTCACCGGGCAGGGCGTGAGGCATTTATGGCAGAC
>JBDLVJ010000330.1:0-2578 GCA_039804875.1 Pseudomonadota bacterium
TGCGCCCCTGCCCGGACGCCGCGCAACAGGCGCGCGAGCTGGCGCTGGAACTGGCCGACCGGCTGCGCCAGGCGCTGGCCGCGCGCGGCCAGGCGCTGCTGGCGGTCTCGGGCGGCAAGTCGCCGCTGGCGCTGTTTGCCGAGCTGCGGCGCCAGGACCTGGCCTGGGACCGGGTCACGGTGCTGCTGGCTGACGAACGCTGCGTGCCCGACGGTCACCCCGACAGCAACGGCACGCTGGTGCGCGAGCAGCTGCTGCAGGAACGCGCGGGCGCCGCGCGCTGGCAGCCCTTCTTCACGGCCCTGCCCGGCCAGCCCTCGAGCGACTGGAGCGAGACCGAACTCGACCGGCTGGCCGATTCGACCAACCAGCGGCTGGCCGAGCTGCCCTGGCCGCTCGACGTGCTGGTGCTGGGCATGGGCGAGGATGCCCATACCGCCTCGCTGTTCCCGGCCGCCCCCGGGCTGACCGGTGCGCTGGAGTCCGAGCAGCGGGTGGCCTGGGTCAGGCCGGCCACGGCGCCGCATGCCCGGCTGACGCTGACCCTGCCCACCCTGCTGGCCGCGCGCGCGATCTACCTGCCGTTGACGGGCGAGCGCAAGCGGGCGGTGTTCGATCAAGCCTGTCGCGCCGCCTCGGCGGATGCCCCCATTTCGCTCGTCCTGCATCGCGCCGCGCAACCGGTCCAGGTCTGGCTCGCTCCCTGATTTTTTAGAAAGCCCCCATGTCCACCCTCTCCCTGCCCACCACCGTCGCTCCCGTCCTGGCACGGGTGACCGCGCGCATCGTCGAGCGCAGCCAGGCCAGCCGTTCCGCCTACCTGAACACGGCCGCCGGACTGCGCAAGCCCGGCCCCTACCGCGCGGGCATGGGTTGCGCCAACGCGGCGCACGCCTTCGCGGCGATGCCGGCGCAGGACAAGCTGGTGCTGCGGCAGGAACGCCAGCCCAACCTCGGCATCGTGACCTCCTACAACGACATGCTGTCGGCGCACCAGCCCTACGAGCATTACCCCGACCAGATCCGCGCCACCGCGCGCGCGTTCGGCGCCACGGCCCAGGTCGCCGGTGGCGTGCCCGCGATGTGCGACGGCGTGACCCAGGGCTACGAGGGCATGGAGCTGTCGCTGTTCTCGCGCGACGTGATCGCGCTGGCCGCCGCGGTGGCGCTGTCGCACAACGTGTTCGACGGCGTGCTGTGCCTGGGTATCTGCGACAAGATCGTGCCGGGCCTGGTGATCGGCGCGCTGCAGTTCGGCCATCTGCCGGCGGTGTTCGTGCCGGCCGGCCCGATGACCTCGGGCCTGTCGAACGACGACAAGGCCAAGGTGCGCCAGCAGTACGCGCAGGGTCTGGTGGACCGCTCGGCCCTGCTGGCGGCCGAGGAAGCCGCCTACCATGGCGCCGGCACCTGCACCTTCTACGGCACCGCCAACTCCAACCAGATGCTGATGGAGATCATGGGCCTGCAGCTGCCGGGCTCGTCCTTCGTCAATCCCGGCACCCCGCTGCGCCAGGCGCTGACCGATTTCGCGGTCGAACGCGTGCTGCGCATGCGCGACGGCGGCCCCGAGCCGCTCGCCATCAGCGAGATCATCGACGAGAAGGCCGTCGTCAACGGCATCGTCGGCCTGCTGGCCACCGGGGGCTCGACCAACCACACGCTGCACCTGGTCGCGATGGCGCGCGCCGCCGGCATCCGCATCGACTGGGACGACTTCGCCGAGCTGTCCGAGGCGGTTCCGCTGCTGGCCCGGGTCTATCCGAACGGCAAGGCCGATGTCAACCATTTCCACGCCGCCGGCGGCATGAGCTTCCTGATCGCCGAGCTGCTGCAGGCCGGCTTGCTGCATGCGGATGTCAACACCATCCTGGGCCACGGCATGCAGCGCTTCGCGGTTGAACCCTGGCTGCAGGACGGCCAGCTGGCCTGGCGCGCGGCGGCGGCGACTTCGGGCGACGAGGAGGTGCTGCGTCCGGTCGAGCGCCCCTTCAGCGCCGACGGCGGCTTGAAGCGCCTGCGCGGCAATCTCGGCCGCGCGGTGGTCAAGACCTCGGCCGTCAAGCCCGAACACCGCCTGGTGCGGGCGCCGGCGGTGGTGGTCGAGAGCCAGCAGGCGCTCAGCGATCTGTACAAGCAGGGCGCGCTGAACCGCGACTTCATCGCCGTGGTGCGCTTCCAGGGCCCGCAGGCCAACGGCATGCCCGAGCTGCACAAGCTGACGCCGATACTGGGCATCCTGCAGGACCAGGGCTTCAAGGTCGCGCTGGTGACCGACGGCCGCATGTCGGGCGCCTCGGGCAAAGTGCCCGCCGCCATCCACGTCAGCCCGGAGGCCCTCTGTGGCGGCGCGATCGCGCGGGTCCGGGACGGCGACATGGTGCTGCTCGACTGCGACGCCGGCGTGCTCGAGCTCGAGCTGTCCGAGACCGAACTGGCACAGCGCCCGCTGCCGGCCAAGGACCTGTCGGCCAACGGTCACGGCTATGGCCGCGAGCTGTTCGGCCTGTTCCGCCGCAATGCCGGCCTGGCCGAGAACGGTGGCTCGGCGCTGTTCGGCAACGACTGAGCGCCTGAC
>JBDLVJ010000331.1:0-2791 GCA_039804875.1 Pseudomonadota bacterium
ACCGAGGGCGTGACCCAGAGATCGAACCAGCGCTTGAGCCCGTAGGCGATCGCGGCGATGCCGCCGGCCCAGGTCAGGCCGACCAGCGCCAGATGCGGGCCGATCAGTTCGAGGGCAGCCGCGCGCTGCTCTGGCTCCAGGGTGGCGGCGACCAGCGCGAAGGTCAGCGCCAGCCAGGCGATCGAGGCCAGTGCCGCGACCGCCAGCATCAGCCACAGGCGCCGGTCGGTGCGCCCGGGCCGGTTCATGCACGCGCTCCGAGCAGGCCGCGCACCTTGTCGACCAGCTCGCGGGTCGAGAACGGCTTGGTCATGTAATCGTCCGCGCCCAGCGCCAGGCCCTTGGCCATGTCGGTGTCGCGGCCCTTGGCCGTCAGCATCAAGATGCGGATGCCAGCGAGCTCGTCGTGCTCGCGCACGGCCTGGCAGACATCGAAGCCGGTCTTGAGCGGCATCATGACGTCGAGCAGGACCAGATCGGGGCGTTGCCGCAGGATGGTGTCGAGCGCCTGCTGGCCGTCGCGCGCGACCAGCACGCGGTAGCCCTCGCGCTGCATCAGGAATTCGAGCGAGAGCAGGATGTTGGGCTCGTCATCGGCGATCAGTATCGTGGCGCTCATGCGCGGTCTCCAGTCTTGTCGTTATCGGGGGGATCCAGGGGCAGCCAGAAGCTGAAGCAGGCGCCCTGCCCCGGCGGCGAACGCAGACCGATCCGGCCGCCGAAATGCTCGACGATCTGACGGCTGATCGGCAGGCCCAGGCCGGTGCCCTGCGGGCGCTGGCTCGCGTCACCGCCCTGGCGGAATTTCTCGAACACCAGGGCCTGCTGCTCGGGCGCCACCCCGGGTCCATTGTCCTGCACTTCGACCAGGACGCGGTCGCCCTGGCGGGTCAGGCCGATCCGGATCCGGCCGCTGTCGACGGGCACGAACTTGGCCGCGTTCGAGATCAGGTTGATCATGACCTGGGTCAGGCGGTCGGGGTCGGCGCGCACGGTCACGGGCGACCCGGGCAGCTCGAGCGCGAGCTCGGCGCCGCGCTCGCGCAGCAGCTCGGCGACGGTGTCGGCGCTGCGGCGAATCAGGGCCACGAGGTCGAGCTCGGCATGCTGCCATTCGGCGTGGCCGGATTCGATCTTGGCCATGTCGAGCACCTGGTTCACGAGCCGGCCCAGGCGCTCGGCCTCGGCGACGATGATGGCGAGGAAGTTCTGACGCTGCTCCAGGCGCATGGCGGGCGCGCCGCCGGCTTCGGCGCGCGCGTCGTCGAGCATCAGCTCGGCCAGGGCGCGGATCGAGGTCAGCGGGGTGCGCAGCTCGTGCGTGACCGAGGACATGAAATCGTCCTTGAGCCGGTCCAGGCTCTTGAGCTGCTCGTTGGCCGCGCGCAGTTCGGCGCTGGCGCGCTCGAGCGAGAGCGACTGCTCCTCCAGTTCGCGCGAATGCAGCAGCAGGCGCTTGGACTCCTCGACCATGGCGAGCACGTCCTCCAGCGCCAGGGCCTCCTCCTCGACCACCGAGGCCACCATGACGCGGGCCGAGGCGCTGCCGATCGCGCCGGTGAGCTGGGTCTCGACGAAATGGACCAGCTCGGCATCGGCCTGCAAGGGGTCCAGGCGATTCAGGTCCGACCGCCCCTGCTCGCGCGCATGGCGCTCGAACAGCTCGCGCGCGCGCTCAGGCCCGAGAAAACGCTCGGCCAACGCCAGCAGGCTGGCGACGCTGGCCTGGCCGCGCCAGAACACCGGCTGCAGCTGGCCGCTGCGCTCGAACACGTCGACGAACAGCAGGGCCTGGCTGGCCTCGGCCACCGAGGGGCGGCGCCAGAGCGAGACGCCGACATAGAGGCCGGCGTTGCACAGCAGGCTCCAGAACAGGGCATGGGTCAGCGGATCGAAGTCGGTCAGGCCCAGCAGCGCCTCGGGCCGCAGCCAGTCCAGGCCCCAGGGGCCGGCGCGCAGGAAGCCGTCCGCCATCCAGCCCGACTTGGCCAGCGAGGGCAGCATCAGCGTGTAGCACCAGAGCCCGAAGCCCGCCAGCAAGCCGGCCAGCGCGCCGTGACGGGTGGCGCCGCGCCAGTACATGCCCCCCAGCATGGCCGGCGCGAACTGGGCCACGGCGGCAAAGCTGATCAGGCCGATGCTGACCAGGGCATAGGCCTCGCCGGCCAGATGGAAATAGCAGTAGCCCAGCAGCATGACGGCCAGGATCGCGAGCCGGCGCGTGTGGAGGATGACGCGGGTCAGGTCGTGGCTGCCCTCGGACCAGCGGCGCGCGCGCAGCAGCACCGGCACCACCAGGTCGTTGCAAACCATGGTCGAGACCGCGATGGTCTCGACGATCACCATGCCGGTGGCCGCCGACAGGCCGCCGATGAAGGCCAGCAGCGCCAGGGCCGGCTGGCCCTGGCTCAGCGGCAGCGAGAGCACGAAGGTCTCGGGGTCGGCCTGGCCGGGGCCGAAATGCAGCAGCCCGCCGAGCGCGATCGGCAGCACGAACAGGTTGATCAGCAGCAGATAGAGCGGAAAGACCCAGGCCGCGCGCCGCAGGTGACGCTCGTCGACGTTCTCGACCACCATGACCTGGAACTGACGCGGCAGCAGCAGCACCGACAGCATGGCCAGCAAGGTCAGCGCGAACCATTGCGGATGTGCGAAGGCCATGCCCTGGCCCGGCGCGAACAGGCTGGCGAGCTCGGGCCG
Organism: Pseudomonadota bacterium; assembly: GCA_039804875.1. Lineage (GTDB taxonomy): Bacteria > Pseudomonadota > Gammaproteobacteria > Burkholderiales > Burkholderiaceae_C > Malikia. The sequence goes on from JBDLVJ010000331.1 coordinate 2,701, forward strand.
GACCGCCGCGCGCGCGAAGATGTCGCCGACGCCGTCGAACAGGCCCCAGCAGACATAGGTGCCGATGGCCAGGAAGGCCAGCAGCTTGACC
>JBDLVJ010000332.1:0-2802 GCA_039804875.1 Pseudomonadota bacterium
AAGGGAGCCGTACCCGGATAGCCGGCCAGCACCTCGGCGCGGACGGACTCCGAGCTCGCGACGAGGCGGCGCCCGGGCGATGCCCGCAAGCGCGCCGCCTCCAGCAGCCAGTAGGCGATCAGGCGCGGGCTGGTCAGGATGTCGAGCCACTTGCCGGCTCGCCGCCAGGGGCTCAGGCCATGAAACAGTCCGATCCGGATCGGACGCACATGGATGGTCTGCACCTGCCCGTGCCAGGTGTTCTCGTGCGAATGGACGACATCAAAGCCCTGGCGGGTCAGCCACCAGGTTCGCGCGGCAAACCAGAGCTGGTTGAGCCAGCGCGGCTTGGCCAGGGGCCGGGACACCCGGTGATAGCTGACGCCAGGCCAGTCATGCTCGATCTGCTGGGCAAAGACATGGATCTCGTGCCGGGCCGCCAGCTGCTCGACCAGCGCGACCGAGTAGCGCTCGGCGCCGCCGAACCTGGCGCCGAAGTGCCGGTTCAGCACCGCCACCATGAGCCGGCGCGGCGCGCTCATCGGCGCCGGTCCTCGTAACCGCGGCAGACCTTCATCCAGAACAGCAGCAGGTGGTTGGTGCGGGCGATCATCACGCGCGGCAGTTCGAAGGGATCGTCGCTGCCGCGGGCCCGGCTGCGTTCGGTCGTCGTGGCCGTGACGAAGCCGGCCTCGCGCACCAGCTCGCGGTGCAGCGGGGTGTAGCGCCCATAGGGATAGCAGAAATGCCGCACCTCGCGCCCGATGATGGCTTCGAGCTCGCGCTTGCAGCCGGCGATCTCGTCGCGCGCGGCGGCCTCGTCGAGCGCGGTCAGATCGGCATGGTGGCGGGTATGGGCACCGAGCTCCATGCCACCCGCGACCCAGGCGCGCATGTCGTCCGGCGTGAACAGCGGCTTTTGCGGCATGCCCTTGTCCTCGTCCCAGGCATTGCGGCCCTCGAACGGTTCGCTGACCGCGTAGCAGGTGGCGCTGAAGCCATTGCGCTGCAGCACCGGCAGCGCATGCTCGAGGTTGTTGCGGTAGCCGTCGTCGAAGGTGATGCCGGCCACCTTGCCGGTCTTCTCGCCGCGCAGGTAGGGTTGAAGCTCGCTCATGCTGACGCCGCGGTAGCCCAGCAGCCGCAGCAGGGCCATCTGGCGCGCGAAGCCGCCGGGGGTGACGGTCAGGCCGCGCAAGGGCGTGCCACGCGCGGGCGCGGCATCGATCTGGTGATACATCAGTATCGGCAGGAGGCTCGTCATCGGATCAGTCCCGGGGCAATCGGGCCAGCAGGTCGGCGATGACCGCATCGGCACCGAGTTCGGCCGGTGTCTCGCGGTTTTCCATCGAACTGGCGCTGTGGCGGTCGGACACCACGCCGGTCAGTGCCGGCCGGGTGGCGGTGTAGAGGGCCAGACCGGGCTTGCCCAGGCCGGCGGCCAGGTGCATCAGGCCGGTATCGACGCCGACGACCGCATCGGCGCGGTCGATGATCACGGCCAGGGCGTCGAGCCCGAGGCGCGGCAGCACCCGGCTGCCCGGCACGGCGGACGCGATGGCCTCGGCACGCCGCTGCTCGGCGGCGTTGCCCCAGGGCAGCACCAGCGGGCGACCGGCTTGCCGCAGCGCGGCGGCCAGGCTTTTCCAGCCCGCCACCGGCCACTCCTTGTCAGCCCGGCTGGTGCCGTGCAGGCCCACGACATAACGCGGCGGCAATTCGACCCCGGGCGCGGGCAGGCGAGCGGCCAGTCCGGCCAGCCCGTAGTCAGGATTCAAGTCGTCGAGCGCATAGCCCATGGCCTGCGCCAGCAGGCGCCGGTTGCGCTCGATCGCATGCAGCTCGCGCGGCACCGCATGACGGTGGTCGTAGAAGCGCGCCGCGACCGGCTCGCGCGCGGACGCGGCATCGTAGCCGCAGCGCGGTCCGCGCGCCGCCCAGGTCCAGAGCGCGCTCTTGAGCAGGCCCTGGCTGTCAATGACCCGGTCGTAGTCCTCGGCCTTCAGGCTGGCGCGCGCCGCCGCGATCTCGCGCCAGGTGCCGGCGCGGGACCACTGCCTTTTCCAGCGCCGCATCGCGATCGGGATCACGCGGCGCACGGCCGGATGCCAGGCCGGGATCGCCGCGAAGCCTTCCTCGACCAGCCAGTCCACGACCAGGCCGGGATGCGCGCGGGCGGCATCGGTGACGGCAGGCAGCATGTGGATCACGTCGCCGAGCGACGAGGTCTTGACGATCAGTATCCGCAGCGGACGCATCAGGCACGCCTCCCCTGGCGATTCAGGTACATCAGCTTGAGATAACGGTAGTAGGAGGCTTCGGCATTGGACACCGCGACGATGAAGCCCTCGGCCCCATCGAGGAAGCCACGGCGCAGGAAATAGGTACGCACGAAAGCCCAGAGACCGTGACCGATCGCCGTGCCAAGCCCGGCCTGTTTGCCCTTTTCGTGGCGCGCCAGCGCGCCCTCGCGCGAGTAGTGGTTGACCTTGTCGAGCAACTGATCGAGGCTGCGATAGCTCTCGTGCAGCAGCCGGCCGCCGAGCGCATCGACCCGACCATCGACGAGCACGCGCTCGTGCACCCTGTCGTCGGTGAAGCGGCCGGCATCACGCCGGAACAGGCGCAGCACGGGGTCGGGCCACCAGCCGCTGTGGCGCATGTAGCGGCCGCAAAAACTCGACAGGCGCGGCAGGGTGTAGGCGACCGCCTGAGGGGCCGCCAGGGTCGCACGGATTTCCTGCGCCAGCTCGGGCGTGACCCGCTCGTCGGCGTCGAGCGACAGCACCCAGTCGCCCGTGGCATGTGCCAGCGCGCGGTTCT
>JBDLVJ010000333.1:0-4760 GCA_039804875.1 Pseudomonadota bacterium
TAGGTCGGCTCGCCGCCCATGGTCAGGCGCACGTCGTGTTTCACCAGATCGGCATCGACCTGCTGGCCCAGCGCCACCACGGCGGCCCACTGCTCTTCGGTGTAGGGCTTGGTCACGCGCGGCGACTCGTACACGCGCGTCACGCCCATGTGGTGCTCGAACGCGACCTCGCACTTGTCCATGGCGCCTTCGACCGGCGCGGCGCTCGACGGCGTGGGTGTGCAGGCCAGCGGAATGTGGCCTTCGCCCGCGAGCAGGCCGGAGGTGGGGTCGAGGCCGATCCAGCCGGCGCCGGGCAGGAAGACCTCACACCAGGCGTGCAGGTCGGTGAAGTCCTTTTCGGGGCCGCTCGGGCCGTCGATGCTTTTCACGTCGGGCGCGAGCTGGATCAGGTAACCCGAAACGAAGCGAGCGGCCAGGCCCAGGTGGCGCAGCAGTTGCACCAGCAGCCAGCCGGTGTCGCGGCAGGAGCCGCTGCGCTTGGTCAGCGTGTCCTCGGGCGTCTGCACGCCAGGCTCCATCCGGATCGTGTAAGAGATGTCTTCCTGCAGCTTCTGGTTGATGCCGACCAGGAAGTCGATCGTGCGCTGCTCCTGCTGGTTCACCTGCTTGAGGTAGGCCGCCAGCAGCGGCGTCAGCTCGGACTTGATGCGGTAGGGCGCGAGCTCGGCCTCGAGTTCGGGGCTGTAGCCGAAGGGAAAGTTCTCGGCGCTGGGCTCCAGGAAGAAGTCGAACGGGTTGTGCACCGCCATCTCGACCACCAGGTCGACCGTGACCTTGAGCTCGCGCGTCGGGGTCGGGAACACCAGCCTGGCCTGGTAGTTCGAGAACGGATCCTGCTGCCAGTTGATGAAATGCTCGGCCGGTTCTATCTTCTGCGAGTACGACAGGATCTTGGTGCGGCTGTGCGGCGCCGGGCGCAGGCGCACGACCTGGGGACCGAGGTTGACCAGGCGGTCATAGCGGTAGTGCGTGACGTGATTCAGAGCAACATGGATCGCCATCTATAACTTTCAGGGATGGGAGGCTGGGAAATATGGACCGTTTCGATCGAAGGGATCTGGCTCTTTCCATCCTAGCAAGTTGCGCGCCAGTCCGCATGACAAATCCATTGACTTGGGTCAAGGATTGACCCGGCCATGATCGCTCCGCTGCTGGGCGCGGTGACGGGGGTGGCGCTCCAACTGCAGCATGCCGGACTCTGGAGCGCGCGCGCCTATCTCGGACTGATCCTGCTGGGGGTCGCGCTGGCCGGCCTGGCTTGGACCCGTCGCCGGGACGGTGGCGTACTGGGCGGGCCGGACCGGCCTGCCGGGCCCGCTGGATCAATCGGGCCGCGAGCCAAGGCTTGGCGGCGTCCTGCGCTCGCGGCCCTCGCGGCGCTGGCGCTGATGGCCGGCTCGACGGGACTGCGCGCACTCGAGCGCCTCGACCAGCTCCTGCCCGTGGCGCTCGATGGGCAGGAGCTCTTGCTGGTGGGCCATGTGGCGGGGCTGCCGCGCCCAGGCGAGCGCGGCGTGCAGTTCGAGTTCGTGCCCGAGTCGGCGCGCTGGAACGGCCTGCTGGTCGATCCGCCCGGGCGGGTGCAGCTGGGCTGGTGGAGCCGGGACGTCGAGGCCGACGAGCCGGCTCAGGCGTCGCCAGCGAAGCCAGCGCAGATCGTGCCAATTGCCCCGCCGACCCTGCTGCCCGGCCAGCGCTGGGAGCTGGTCGCGCGCCTGCAGCGCCCGCATGGCCTGGCCAATCCGCAGGGCTTCGACCTGGAGCTGTGGCTGTGGGAACAGGGCCTGCAGGCCACCGGCTCGGTGCGCGAGGGACGGGGCCGGCCGGCGCCCAGGCTGCTGCCCGGTCAGGTCTGGTTGCCGGTCGCGCAGGCGCGCCAGGCGGTGCGCGCCGCCATCCAGGCCGTGGTGCCGGAGGCGCGCGCCGCCGGCGTGCTGGCCGCGCTGGTGGTCGGCGACCAAGCCGCGATCGACTCGGCCGACTGGGAGGTCTTTCGCCTGACCGGCGTGGCGCATCTGGTCAGCATCTCGGGTCTGCATGTGACGATGTTCGCGCTGCTGGCCTCGGCCTGCGTCGGGCGCGGCTGGCGCGCGCTGGCCAGGCTCTGGCCCGGCCTGCTGTGGCGCTGGCCGGCCCCGACGGCGGCGGCGCTCGGCGGCCTGGCGCTGGCTTTCGCCTACGCGCTGTTCGCCGGCTGGGGCGTGCCGGCCCAGCGCACCGTGCTGATGCTCGCCTGCTTGACGTGGCTGCGCCTGAACGGCGCGCGCTGGCCCTGGCCGGTGCTGCTGCTGGCGGTCATGGTCGCGGTGCTGTTGCTCGACCCCTGGGCGCTGCTGCAACCGGGTTTCTGGCTCAGCTTCGTCGCGGTCGGCGTGCTGCTGGCCTCGTCCTGGCTCGGCCAGCCCGAGAGCGGCGGCCCGCGCGGCTGGTGCCTCGACCTGTTGCGCACCCAGGCCATCGTCAGCGTGGCGCTGGCGCCGCTGACCCTGCTGTGCTTCGGCCAGATGTCGATCGTCGGCCTGCTGGCCAACCTGGTGGCCGTGCCCTGGGTCACCGGCCTGGTCACGCCGCTGGCCATGCTCGGCCTGTTCTGGGCGCCGCTGTGGCGGCTGGCGGCCTGGGCGGTCGAGCTCATGAATGCCTGCCTGCAGGGGCTGGCCCGGCTGCCCTGGGCCGCGTTCGAACGCCCCGAGCTGCCGCCCGCGCTGGCGCTGCTGACGCTGGCCGGCGCCGTCTTGCTGGTGCTGCGTCTGCCCTGGACCCAGCGCGCCTGGGGCCTGCTGCTGTGCTGGCCCCTGCTGGCCTGGACCCCGCCACGCCCGATAGCGGGCGAATTCGAGCTGCTGGCGCCCGATATCGGGCAAGGTGCCGCAGTCGTGGTGCGCACGGCGCGCCACACTTTGGTGCATGACACCGGACCCGGCCGGGGCGCCAGCAGCGCGGCGCGGCGGGTGCTGCTGCCGCTGCTGCGCGCCGGCGGCGACCGGCTCGACCTGCTGGTCGCGAGCCATGATGACCTCGACCATGTCGGCGGCCTGTCCGAGCTGCTGCGCCAGCATCCGCGCGCCGAGCTCTGGGCCTCCTATGACACCCGGCGCTCGACCGGCCGCGCGGCGCGCTCCTGTGCGGCGGGGCAGCGCTGGTCCTGGGATGCGGTGAGCTTCGAGTGGCTGCATCCGCCAGCCGGCGACGCGGCGCCGGGCCTGAGCGACAACGCCCGCTCCTGCGTGTTGCGCGTGACCAGCGCCAGCGGTCGCGTGGCCCTGCTGACCGGCGACATCACGGCCGGCGAGGAATCGCGTCTGCTGCGCGACCAGCCCGGCTTGCGCGCCGACCTGCTGCTGGCTGCCCACCACGGCAGCTCGACCTCGTCGAGCGAGGCCTGGCTCGATGCGCTGCGCCCGCGCTGGATCGTGATCCAGTCGGGCTATCTGAACCGCTTTGCTCATCCCGCTCCCGAGGTGCTGCGACGCTTGCGCGCGCGCGCCATCGCCTGGAGCAACAGCCCGGCCTGCGGTGCCGCGAGCTGGCGCAGCGACGCGCCCGCGGCCCTGCTTTGCCAGCGTCAGGAGCGGCCGCGCTACTGGCAGGCTGGCGCCGGGGTTGCTGTTGACCTTGATCAATGATTGGAGGCCGCCGGGCCGGTGACTGGCCCGTTACTTGCTAACATGGAATCGCCCAGATAAACGCGAGCCCCCCATGAGCCGACACCAATTCGACGAAATGTATGCCGCACCCGACCAGGTGCGTGAGCACTACCTCCAATACGCGCGCTGGCTTGCCGAACAGCCTGACGACGTGATGCGCGCGCGCCGCGAGGAAGCCGAGATGATCTTTCGCCGCGTCGGCATCACCTTCGCGGTCTACGGCGCCAAGGACGAGGACGGCGCGGGCACCGAGCGCCTGATTCCCTTCGACCTGATTCCGCGCGTGATTCCCGCGTTGGAATGGCGTTCGATGGAGAAAGGCCTGGAGCAGCGCGTCACGGCGCTGAATCGCTTCCTGCACGACATCTACCACGACCAGGAGATCCTCAAGGCCGGCATCGTGCCGCGCGAACAGATCGAGGGCAACGCCCAGTTCCGCCCCGAGATGGTCGGGGTCGACCTGCCGGGCGGCATCTACTCGCATATCTCCGGCATCGACATCGTGCGCGCGCCGGTGCCGGGCGGGTCGGGCGAGGCCGAGTACTACGTGCTCGAGGACAACCTGCGCGTGCCCAGCGGCGTGAGCTACATGCTGGAGGACCGCAAGATGATGATGCGGCTCTTCCCCGAGCTGTTCGCGCAGAACCGGGTCGCGCCGGTCGCGCATTACCCCGACCTGCTGCTCGAGACCCTGCGCTCGGTCAGCCCCGCGCACACGGTCGATCCGACCGTCGTGGTGCTGACCCCGGGCATGTACAACAGTGCTTATTTCGAGCACGCCTTCCTGGCGCAGCAGATGGGCGTCGAGCTGGTCGAGGGCCAGGACCTGTTCGTCAAGAACGACTTCGTCTGGATGCGCACCACCCGCGGCCCCAAGCGGGTCGATGTGATCTACCGCCGGGTCGATGACGATTTCCTCGATCCGCTGGCCTTCCGCCCCGACTCGACGCTGGGCTGTGCCGGCCTGCTCGATGTCTACCGCAAGGGCAATGTCATGCTGTGCAACGCGATCGGCACCGGCGTGGCGGACGACAAGTCGATCTACCCCTATGTGCCGCAGATGATCGAGTTCTACCTGGGCGAGAAGCCGATCCTCAAGAACGTGCCGAC
>JBDLVJ010000334.1:0-4998 GCA_039804875.1 Pseudomonadota bacterium
CATCGACCTCGGCCAGCGGCGTCCAGTGCGGCGCGCGCACGCTCAGGCCCCGCGGCCCCACGCTCAGGCCGATCGTGCGGCGCGGCGCGCGCTGGAATTCGTAGGCCACCAGCCGGTCGCCGAGCCGGCACTCGCGGTTGGCGCGCGGGTGCCGGCTGCTCATCGGGGGGCGGGCGGGTAGGCTTCGGGATCGAGACGACGCATCTCGGTCTCGATCCAGGCCTGGACCTCGGCCATCAGCTCGTCATGGTGACGACCGACGCTGGAAATCTGCGGCCCGATCGAGATCTCGACCTGGCCCGGTCGCTTGAACAGCGCCTTGCGCGGCCAGCATTTGGCCGAGGTCACGGCGACCGGGATCACCGGCGCGCCGGTCTTGATCGCCAGTCTGGTGCCGCCGCTCTTGTACTGGCCCTGCTGGCCGCGCTCGATCCGCGTGCCTTCCGGGAACATGATGACCCAGGTGCCCTGCTCCAGCAGGCGCTTGCCCTGCTGCACCATCTTGGCGAAGGCACGCACGCCATCGGCGCGGTCGATGTGGATCATGTCCATGCTGCCGATGGCCCAGCCGAAGAACGGCACGCGCAGCAGCTCCTTCTTGAACACATAGGCCAGCGGGTGCGGCATGATGGCCGGCATCGCGAAGGTCTCCCAGGTCGACTGGTGCTTGACCAGCAGCACCGCCGGGTCCGAGCTGCCCCGGGGCAGGTTCTCGCGGCCCAGCACCTGGTAGCGGATGCCGATGATCCAGCGCGCGCTGTCGACCGACAGCTTGAGCCAGCGCTGGCACATCCAGTAGATGGTGGTCTTGCTCGCGAAGGGACGGGCCAGCACCACGGCCAGGCTCCACGGAATCACCGTGACGGCCATGAACAGCAGGTGCAGCAGGGAACGGATGGCGGAGGTCATGTGGCTCAGGTCGGTGATTCTTGGGCCAGCACCCAATCGGCGAAGGCCTGCAGGTCGGCATGCACCTGGGTGCCGGGCGGCAGCCCTTCGGGCAGGCCGCCCTCGCGGTAGGCGATCGACTGGCCGCTCAGGATCAGGTGGGGCGCGCAGCCGGCGGCGGCGGCGGCCTGCGCGTCGCGCACCGAGTCACCGGCGGCCAGCACCTGTGCCAGCGGCACGCCCAGGCGCTTGCCGATCTCGAGGAAGAGGCCGGGAGCGGGCTTGCGGCAATCGCAGCCGTCCTCGGGCGCATGCGGGCAGAAGAAGATCGCATCGACGCGCGCGCCGACCTCGGCCAGCGACTTGAGCATGCGCGCGTTGAAGGCGTTGAAGCTCGCGACATCGAACAGGCCGCGTCCGATGCCGGCCTGATTGGTCGCGACCACGACCCGCCAGCCGGACTGGTTCAGGCGCGCCACGGCCTCCAGCGCGCCCGGAATCGGCTGCCAGTCCTCGGAGCCGCGGACATAGGCCTCCGGGTCCTGGCTCAGGATGCCGTCGCGGTCGATCACGACCAGCTTGATCAGGGCCGGCATGCGCATCAGGCCGCCAGGCGCGACAGATCGGCGACGCGGTTCATGGCCTGGTGCAGCCGGGCCAGCAGGCCCAGGCGGTTCGCCTTGAGTGCCGGGTCGTCGGCGTTCACCATGACCTGATCGAAGAAGGTATCGACCGGACCCTTGAGCGCGGCCAGCGCCTGCAGGCTGGCGGCATAGTCGCCCTGGCTCCAGGCCGCGTCGGCGGCGGGCACCACCTCGGCCAGCGCGGCGGCCAGCGCGGATTCGGCGGCCTCCCGCAGCAGTTCGGGCTTGACCTCGGCCTTGACCTCGCCCTCGGCCTTCCTGAGGATGTTGCCGACACGCTTGTTGGCCGCCGCCAGCGCGGGCGCCTCGGGCAGCGCCGCGAAGGCGCGCACGGCGGCCAGACGACGGGCGACCTCGGCCAGACGGGCCGGCTTGAGCGCCAGCACGGCATCGACCTCCTGCGCGCGGTAGCCCTGCTCGCGCAGGTTGACGGCCAGGCGATCCAGCATGAAGTCAAGCAGCGCGGCGCTCGGGTCGGTGATCAGCTCGCCGAACGGCTGGGCGGCGGCCTTCAGCAGCTCGGGCAGGTCGAGCGGCAGCTGCTTCTCGGCCAGGATACGGATCACGCCCAGCGCGTGGCGGCGCAGCGCGAACGGGTCCTTGTCGCCGGTCGGCAGCTGGCCGATACCGAACAGGCCGATCAGCGTCTCGAGCTTGTCGGCCAGGGCCAGCACGGTGCCGGTGTGGTTGCGCGGCAGCGCGTCGCCGGCAAAGCGGGGCTTGTAGTGGTCTTCAATCGCGATGGCGACGCCGTCGCGCAGGCCCTCGTGGCGGGCGTAGTAGCCGCCCATGATGCCCTGCAGCTCGGGGAACTCGCCGACCATGTCGGTCAGCAGGTCGGTCTTGGCCAGCCGCGCGGCCTGCTGGACCTTGATGTCGAGCAGGTCGAGATGGTCCTTGTCGTCGACCGTGAACGGCAGCGTGGCCAGGCGCAGCTGGTTGACGATGGCGTGGGCTATTTGCCTGACGCGCTCGCTGCGCTCGCCCTGGGTGCCGAGCTTGTTGTGATAGACCACCTTGGCCAGGCCGGCGACGCGCGACTCCAGCGTCTTCTTGCGGTCCTGGTCGAAGAAGAACTTGGCGTCGGCCAGGCGCGGACGCACCACGCGCTCGTTGCCGCCGATCACGGCGCTGGCGTCGTCCGGGCTGATGTTGCTGACGACCAGGAATTTATTGGTCAGCTTGCCATGGGTATCGACCAGCGGGAAATACTTCTGGTTCGCCTTCATGGTCAGGATCAGGCATTCCTGCGGCACCTCGAGGAATTCCTCCTCGAAGCTGCAGGTCAGCACGTTCGGGCGCTCGACCAGGCCGGTGACCTCGTCGAGCAGGGCCTCGTCCATCAGCACCTCGTAGCCGGGACCCAAGCGCTCGGCGGCCTGCGCCAGCTGTTGCAGAACAGCGAAACGGCGATCGCCAAAGCTCGCGAACACCGAGCCGTCGCGCAGCAGGGTCTCGGCGTAGCCATCGGCATCGGCGAGCACGACCGGCGAGACCGCCGCCTCGAAGCGGTGGCCCTGGGTCTGGTTGCCCGCCGTCAGGCCAAGCGCCTTGACCGGCACCACGGTCGAGCCATGCAGCGCGACCAGGCCGTGCGCCGGGCGCACGAAGTTGACGCTGGTCCAGCCCGGCAGCTCGCAGTCGGTCTCGAGCTGGTAGCTCATGACCTTGGGGATCGGCAGCAGGCGAATAGCCTCGTCAAGCGCCTTCTGCAGGCCGACATCGAGCGTCGCGCCGCTCACCAGGCTGTCGTAATACAGCGCCTCGGCCTTGCCTTCGCCCTGACGCTTGAGCGCCACGACAGCGGCGGCCGGGTCCGACACATCGGCGCCGAGCGCGGCCAGCTTCTTCAGCAGCGCCGGCGTGGCCTGGCCGTCAGGCGTCAGGCCGACCGAGGCCGGCATCAGCTTGAGCTGCACCGCCTTGTCCTCGGCCTTGAGCCAGACATGGGAGACATGGGCCGCCAGGCGGCGCGGCGAGGCAAAAGGCGTCACGGCGGAATCGGCGCCGGCCAGGCCCTGGGCCTTGAGCTGTTCGAACAGCTGATTGGCGAAGGCGTCGCCCAGTTTCTTCAGCGCTTTGGGCGGCAGTTCCTCGACGAAGAGCTCCACCAGCAGGTTTTTAGTCGTCATTTTTTCTGTTTCCTTCAGGCGGATTTCTTGTCCATCTGCGCCACCCACTCGCGCGGCGCCATCGGGAAGCCCAGGCGCTCGCGGCTCTCGTAGTAGCTCTGCGCCACGGCGCGCGCCAGGTTGCGGATGCGGCCGATGTAGGCCGCGCGCTCGGTCACGCTGATCGCGCCACGCGCATCGAGCAGGTTGAAGCTGTGCGCGGCTTTCAGCACCTGCTCGTAGGCCGGCAGCGCGAGCTGCTGCTCCATCAGGTACTTGGCCTGCTTCTCGTGCGCGTTGAAGGCCGTGAACAGGAAATCGGCATCGGAATGCTCGAAGTTGTAGGTCGACTGCTCGACCTCGTTCTGGTGGTAGACATCGCCATACTTCAGCGTGTCGGTCCACTGCAGGTTGTAGACGTTGTCGACGCCCTGCAGGTACATGGCCAAGCGCTCCAGGCCATAGGTGATCTCGCCGGTGGCGGGCTTGCAGTCGATGCCACCGACCTGCTGAAAATAGGTGAACTGCGTCACCTCCATGCCGTTGAGCCAGACCTCCCAGCCCAGGCCCCAGGCGCCCAGGGTCGGGTTTTCCCAGTCGTCCTCGACGAAGCGGATGTCGTTCTTCCTGAGGTCGAAGCCCAGCGCCTCCAGGCTGCCGAGATACAGCTCCAGGATGTTGGCCGGCGCCGGCTTGAGCACCACCTGATACTGGTAGTAATGCTGCAGGCGGTTCGGGTTCTCGCCATAGCGGCCATCCTTGGGCCGGCGGCTGGGCTGGACATAGGCCGCCTTCCAGGGCTCGGGACCGATCGCGCGCAGGAAGGTCGCGGTGTGGCTGGTGCCGGCGCCGACTTCCATGTCGTAGGGTTGCAGCAGCGCGCAGCCCTGGGCGTCCCAGTAGGCCTGCAGTTTCAGGATGATTTGTTGAAAGGTCAGCATGTCGTTGCCTAGGGGCGGTGATCCGCCATACGTTCGGGTCGCGCCCGCAGGGCGCAGGCGGCGAAAGCCTGATTCTACGGTCGCGACCGGCCGGTGCGGCGCCAGGCCAGCGCCAGCGCGCTGCCGCCGAGCAGGACCAGCGGCCACAAGCCGAAGCGGCCGGCCCAGCGCGCATAGGGAGTCAGTCCCTCGCGGCCCTCGACCTCGACCGCCAGCACGGCGCGCGTCAGCCGCGGCAGCTCATGCGTGACGCGGCCCAGGTGGTCGATCGCCAGCGTCGCACCGGTGTTGGTCGCGCGCAGCATCGGGCGCTGCAGCTCGAGCGCGCGCAGGCGCGAGATCTGGCGGTGCTGGGCTATCGCCACCGTGTCGCCGAACCAGGCGATGTTGCTGAGGTTCACCAGCACGGTCGGC
>JBDLVJ010000335.1:0-3869 GCA_039804875.1 Pseudomonadota bacterium
GACCTCGCGCAGCAGGTTCTTGCTGTCGGGGCTGGTCATGCTCGAATAGGACGCGACCGGCTTGCCGTCGCGACCGATCAGGTACTTGTAGAAGTTCCAGCGCGGCTTCTGGCCGGTGGCCTCGGCCAGCTGACGAAAGAAGGGCGAGGCCTGGGCACCCGTGACCGAGCTTTTGGCGAACATCGGAAACTTGACGCCATAGGTATTCGCGCAGAACTCGGCGATCTGCTGGTTGTTGCCCGACTCCTGGGCGAAATCGTTGGACGGAAAGCCCAGCACCACCAGGCCCTGGTCGCGGTAGCGGGCGTGGAGCTGCTCCAGGCCCTCGTACTGGCCGGTGAAACCGCAGTAGCTGGCGGTGTTGACCACCAGCAGCACCTTGCCGCTGTACTGACACAGCGACTGCGGCTTCTCGTCCTGCAGGCGCGGAAAACTGTGCTGCAGCAGGGCCGGGCAGCCGGCCACAGGCTCGGCGGCCTGCACGGCACCACCACCCAGGGCCGTCAGGCAGGCGGCGGCGAACGGGAAGCTCAAATGCAGGAATTTCATGATGCCCTCTATTTGTCTTGGACAAAGACAAGTATGCTCCATTTATCCGAGTCGCGTGCGCCACCCCGGATCAACCCGAAACCCCGATTGCCCCTACCCGCCTCATCCCTCGCGACCATGAATCAGACCGCCGCCCGCAGCCAAGCGCCCCAGCTCTGGAACATCGCCGAGATCGAGCGCGATACCGGCCTGGGCAAGGACACCCTGCGGATCTGGGAGCGTCGCTACGGCTTTCCGACTCCGCTGCGCGACGCGCGTGGTGACCGGCTCTACGATCAGCCCCAGCTGCAGCGCCTGCTGCGGATCAAGCAGCTGCTCGACTCGGGCCATCGAGCCGGCAAGGTGGTGTCGCTGTCGCTGCCGGTGCTCGAAGCCTTGCTGCAGGCCAGCTGCGCTCCGGCTGGTCAGACCGATGCGGCGACCGATCTGGACGACTGGCTCGATCTGCTCGAGCAGGGCCAGCCGGCGCAACTGCGGTCGGCCCTGCAACAGCGGCTGGGACAGCTGGGCCTGTCACAGGCGATCGAGCAGTTGCTGGTGCCGCTGGGTCAGCGCATCGGCCAGGCCTGGCTGGCCGACCGGCTCTCGATCCATCAGGAGCATCTGTTCACCGAGACCCTGCAGTCGGTGCTGCGCGAAGCCATCGCCAGCCTGGATGCCGGCAGCGGGAGTGCCAGCCACCCGCCGCGCGTGCTGCTGACCACGCTGCCGCAGGAGCAGCACCAGCTGGGCCTGCTGATGGCCGAATGCTATTTCGCGCTCGCGCGCTGCGAGCGCGTCGCCCTCGGCCCCAGGCTGCCGCCGAGCGAGATCCTGGCCGCGGTCGGACATTTCCGGATCGATATCGTCGCGCTCAGCATCAGCCTGCATGCCTCGGCGCGCGAGAGCGCGGATCAGCTGAGTCTGCTGCGCGCACAGCTGCCGCCCGGGGTCGAACTCTGGGTCGGTGGCGCCTGGGCCGGCGCCAACCGGCGCCGCCTGCCCAAGGGCGTGCTGTCCGTGGTCAACGATGCCCAAGTCAATGCCGGCCTGACGCGCTGGCGCGCGGCCCATGGCTGATCCAGCCCGGACCCGCCACAACAGGCCGAAGACGAGATGCAAGACCAGACCGCCCTCTCCACCCCCTCGATGCAGAGCCTGCGCGCGGGCTATTCGGCCCTGGTGCTGGGCGCCAGCGGCGCCATCGGCCGGGCCTTCGTGACGCTGCTGCAATCCGATCCGCGCTGCGCCAGCGTGACCGCGCTGTCGCGCGGCGGCCAGCCCGGCTTCGACCTCGGCGACCCGGCCAGCCTGGATCGCCTGGCGCTGGAGCTGGCCGGGCAAGGCCCGTTCCAGCTCGTGCTCGACGCCACCGGCGCGCTGACCCTGAACGGACGCGGCCCGGAAAAGCGGCTGGACGAACTCGATGCCCAAGCGCTGCTCGACGCCATCAGCGTCAACGCGATCGGCCCGGCGCTGCTGCTCCAGCGGCTGCTGGGCCGGCTCGCCAGCGGCGAGCGCGTGATCTGGGCCAAGCTGTCGGCCCGGGTCGGCAGCATCGAGGACAACCGCAAGGGCGGCTGGTACGGCTACCGCGCGTCCAAGGCCGCGCTCAACATGCTGCTGCAGACCGCCGCGATCGAGATCGCGCGCCGGCGCCCGCTGGCCGTGGTAGCGGCGCTGCAGCCCGGCACCGTGCGCTCAGGCCTGAGCCAGCCCTTCGTCGGTGAACAGGCACAAGACCCGCTCGAGTCGGCCGGCAGGCTGCTGCGTGTGCTCGATGCGCTGCAGCCGACCGGACGCGCCCAGTTCGTCGACCACGCCGGGCAGTCGATTCCCTGGTGAATGGAATCTTACCTGAGCCGCAGCTCGGCTGCGCGCGCGTGCGCCTGCAGGCCTTCGCCATGGGCCAGCACCGAGGCGATGCGGCCCAGCGTCTGCGCGCCGGCCTCGCTGACCTCGATCAGGCTGCTGCGCTTCTGGAAGTCATAGACCCCCAACGGGCTGGAAAAGCGCGCGGTGCCGCTGGTCGGCAACACATGGTTCGGGCCGGCGCAGTAGTCGCCCAGGCTCTCGCTGGTATAGGCGCCCAGGAAGATCGCGCCGGCATGCCTGAGCAGCGGCTCCCAGCGCATCGGCTCGCTCGACGACACCTCCAGGTGCTCGGGCGCGATCCGGTTGCTGATGGCGCAGGCCTCTTCCATGCTGCGCGTCAGGATCAGAGCGCCGCGCCCGTTCAGGCTCTTGGCAATGATCTCGGCGCGCGGCATCCCGGGCAGCAGGCGGTCGATCGAGGCCTGCACCGCCTCGATATAGGCCGGGTCCGGACAGAGCAGGATGCTCTGCGCCAGCTCGTCGTGCTCGGCTTGTGAAAACAGATCCATCGCGACCCAGTCGGGCGGCGTCGTGCCGTCGGCCAGCACCAGGATCTCGCTCGGGCCGGCGATCATGTCGATGCCGACGGTGCCGAACACATGCTTCTTGGCGCTGGCGACATAGGCGTTGCCGGGGCCGGTGATCTTGTCGACCTTCGGAACGGTCGCGCTGCCGTAGGCCAGCGCGGCCACGGCCTGCGCGCCACCGACGGTGAAGGCACGCGTGACGCCGGCCACATGGGCGGCGGCCAGCACCAGCGCGTTGCGCTCGCCCCGGGGCGTCGGCACCACCATGATGATCTCGCCGACACCGGCCACATGGGCGGGAATCGCGTTCATCAGCACGGAAGACGGATAAGCCGCCTTGCCGCCCGGCACATAGATGCCGACCCGGTCCAGCGGCGTGACCTTCTGGCCCAGCAGCGTGCCGTCCTCGTCGCGGTAGCTCCAGCTCTCGCCGCTGGCGCGCTTCTGCGCCTCGTGGTAGCGGCGCACGCGCGCGGCCGCCGCCTGCAAGGCGTCGCGCTGCTCGACCGGCAGACCGTCGAAGGCGGCCTTGAGCTCGTCCTGGCTCAGTTCGAGCTCGGCCATGACGCTGGCGCCCAGGCCATCGAAACGGTTGCTGTACTCAATCACGGCCGCATCGCCGCGCGCGCGCACATCGGCCAGGATCTCAGCCACGCGCGTCTCGATCGCGGCATCGGTATCGGCCGACCAGTGCAGGCGCTGCGCGAAGCGGGCCTCGAAGTCGGCATCGGTGGTGCGCAGGAACAGCGGAGTGGCTTTCATCATTCGAACTCGTGCAGGGTCTTCAGGCGGCGGTAGCCTGGGCAAAGATGTCCAGGATCGGGCGGATCAGCTCGCGCTTGACCTTGAGCGAGGCCGGATTCACGACCAGGCGTGAGGAGATCTCCATGATGCGCTCGACCTCGATCAACTGGTTGGCCTTGAGCGTATTGCCGGTCG
>JBDLVJ010000336.1:0-3217 GCA_039804875.1 Pseudomonadota bacterium
CCAAAAAGTAAAAATTTTGAAGCCGCCGACGTGTCGTTTGGCCGCTACCCGAGTCAATTCACAATGCGTACCCCCACCGAAATCCAGCACGACCTCGACCAAAGCGCCGACGACCTGCGCCGCCTGCGGCTGCGCAACATGCGATGGGTCGCGCTGGCACTGCTGGTGGGAGCGGCCTGTCTGCTGGCGGTGGCCCATGCGCTGCGCGCCCGGCACCCAGCCTGGGGCTATGTCGCGGCCTTTGCCGAGGCCGCGATGGTGGGTGCGATGGCCGACTGGTTCGCGGTCGTCGCGCTGTTCAAGCATCCGCTGGGCCTGCCGATCTGGCACACGGCGATCATTCCAAACAGCAAGGACGACATCGGCCGCAACCTCGGCGCCTTCGTCGAGAATCATTTCATCACCGAGGAGGCGATCGGCGGCAAGATCCGGCAGGCCGACCCCGCCCGGCGCATGGGCGAATGGCTGCTCGATCCGCTGCACACGGCCGGACTGAGCCGCTCGGCGGCGGTGGCCGCCAGGCGCCTGATCGAGGCGCTGGACCACGAACAGATCCGGGACCAGATCCGCGCGGTCGCCAGCCGCCAGTTGACCGAGGTCGACCTGTCGGGGACGGCGGGCCAGCTGGTGGACCGGCTGATGCAGGGCGGCCGGCATCAGGAGCTGCTCGACGCGCTGCTCGATGGTGCCGGCGCCTATCTGGGCGATGCCGAGAAGCACCCGACCATCAGCCAGTTCCTGATCGACAGCCTGGGCATCGAGAACTCGATGATGAAGATGGCGGTCAACGCCTATGCGCCACGCTCGATCGCGTCGCTGCACCAGAAGCTCGACGAGGTCAGGCGCGATCCGGCGCACCACTGGCGGCGCGTGTTCGACGACTGGATCGGCGACTTCGCGCTGCGGCTCAAGGCCGACCCGGACTGGGCGGCCAAGATCCGGCGCCATCAAGCCGAACTGGTGCAAGACACCCAGGTGCAAGCGCTGCTGTCGGGACTGTGGGACGGGCTCAAGGACCGGCTGCTGCATGACCTGAGCCAGGACTCATCGGCGCTGATCCGCCAAGTGCAGGTCTGGGCGCAGAAGCTCGGTGGTCTTCTGGTCGAGGAACCAGGCCTGCAGCAATGGCTGAATCAGGCGATCGAAGGCGGCAGCGTCACGCTGGTCCGTCGCTACCGGGGCGAGGTCGGACGCTTCATCGAGCAGCAGTTGGCGAAATGGACTCGGGAGGAAATGAGCCAGCGCATCGAGCTGGCGATCGGGCGCGATCTGCAATTCATCCGGATCAACGGCACGATCGTCGGCGGGCTGATCGGCCTGCTGATTCATGCGGTGATGCAGGCGCTGGGCTGATTGCTCAGGCAACAGGACATCACGGAAGGAACAACCATGGCAACACCATTCGACGACGGCGGTTTCTGGGACAAGGTAAAGAACTTCGCGCTCAAGGCCGGCAAGGAAGTGATCGAGAAGGCCCTGTGGCTGTACTACGCCGCCCAGCAACCCAACACCCCCGTCTGGGCCAGGACCGTGATCTATGGCGCCCTCGCCTATTTCGTGCTGCCGGTGGATGCGGTGCCCGACGCGATTCCGGTCGCGGGCTTCACCGATGACCTGGGCGCGCTGGCGGCGGCCCTCGGGACGGTGTCGATGTACGTGACCGATCAGGTCAAGAAAATGGCATCAGAGAAGATGAGGGAGTGGTTCGGGGCCTGACCGAGGCGCAAGCAGCCCAATACGGCTCATTTCGCCGGCCTTGCGGCACAATTCCCGCCATGGTCAAGATCTACGGCATCCCCAACTGCGACACGGTCAAGAAGGCACGCGCCTGGCTGACCGAACAGGGCGTCGCCCACGAATTCCACGACTTCAAGAAGCAGGGCGTGCCCGAGGACAGGCTCGATGCCTGGATCGCCGCCGTCGGCTGGGACAAGCTGCTCAACCGCAAGGGCACGACCTGGCGCAAGCTCGACCCCGAGCTGCAGGCCGGCGTGGTCGATGCCGCCGCGGCCCGCCTGGTCATGATCGCGCACAGCAGCGTGATCAAGCGCCCGGTGGTCGAATGGGCCGACGCGATCACGGTCGGCTTCGACGCCGCCGACTGGGCCAGTCGGGCCTGAGGCCGCAACATTTCCCGCAAAGCCTGCCGCCCGCCCCTCTAAAATGGCGGGTTGGTGCGTCGCCGTGGGCGGCGCCAGGCTTTCTCCACATTTTTTAACCGCGATTCCTCGCGAGCGAACTCCATGAGCACCACCCAGATCGACGGCGTGTCCGTCAACACCCAGGCCAGCGTCTATTTCGACGGCAAGTGCGTCAGCCACGGCATCACCTTTCCCGACGGCACCAAGAAGTCGGTCGGCGTGGTGCTGCCCGCGACCCTGACCTTCAACACCGGCGCACCCGAGATCATGGAGTGCGTGGCCGGCGCCTGCGAGTACAAGCTAGCCGGCAGCGACCAGTGGCTGACTTCCCAGCCGGGCGAGCGGTTCAGCATCGCGGGCAACTCGAGCTTCGAGATCCGCGTGACCGAGGCCTACCACTACATCTGCCACTTCGGCTGATCCGAGGAAAGACCCGAACATGTCCGCCACCATCCTGCAAAACCTACCCATCGGCCAGAAGGTCGGCATCGCCTTCTCGGGCGGCCTCGACACCAGCGCCGCGCTGCTGTGGATGAAGCTCAAGGGCGCCCTGCCCTATGCCTACACCGCCAACCTGGGCCAGCCCGACGAGTCCGACTACGACGAGATCCCGCGCAAGGCCATGGGCTACGGCGCGGTGCAGGCGCGCCTGATCGACTGCCGCCCGCAACTGGCCCATGAGGGCATCGCCGCGCTGCAGGCCGGCGCCTTCCACATCAGCACCGCTGGCGTGACCTACTTCAACACCACCCCGCTGGGCCGCGCCGTGACCGGCACCATGCTGGTGGCCGCGATGAAGGAGGACGATGTCAACATCTGGGGCGACGGTTCGACCTACAAGGGCAACGACATCGAGCGCTTCTACCGCTACGGCCTGCTGACCAATCCGAGCCTGAAGATCTACAAGCCCTGGCTGGACCAGCAGTTCATCGACGAGCTCGGCGGCCGCAAGGAGATGAGCGAGTTCCTGATCGCCAACGGCTTCGACTACAAGATGTCGGTCGAGAAGGCCTACAGCACCGACTCGAACATGCTGGGCGCGACCCACGAGGCCAAGGACCTGGAGCACCTGAATT
>JBDLVJ010000337.1:0-5557 GCA_039804875.1 Pseudomonadota bacterium
CCCGAGTGGGGCCGCCACATCGAGCTCGGCGTCAAGGGCCAGGTCGCCGCGGCCGAGGCCGCCTATGCCGATCTGCTGGCCGGTCTGCACAGTGCTGGTGCCCCGTTGGGCCCGGAATTGGTGCGTGACTGAATGCATTTGTTTGGTGCATAAAATGCACCAAACTGGTGATTTCGACTGACTGCCGGGCTGGCGCCAGGCTCGCGCGCCGTGGCCTCGGCGAAGAGGCACAATAGCGGCTGTCGCTGGTTTGTGTCGCTGCGCCCCGCGAGGCCCCGCATCCGGGGTGGCACGGTTTCTGCTTCCAGACAAGACAATCCAGTTTCATCCTTTTTTCCCAGACCAGGAGATTTTTGATGGCCAAGACCGTCGCAGACGTGATTCAGATGGTGAAGGACAACGACGTCAAGTTCGTCGATTTCCGCTTCACCGATACCCGTGGCAAGTGGCAGCACATCACCATTCCCGTGTCCCAGTTCGATGAAGAGAAGTTCGAAGAAGGCCAGGCCTTCGACGGTTCCTCGATCGCCGGCTGGAAGGGCATCGAAGCCTCCGACATGCTCATGGCTCCGGATGCCAGCACCGCCTTCATCGACCCCTTCGTCGAGGAAACCACCCTGGTGCTGGTCTGCGACGTGATCGAGCCGACCGATGGCAAGGCCTACGAGCGCGACCCGCGTTCGATCGCCAAGCGCGCCGAGACCTACCTGAAGGCCACCGGCTTGGGCGACACCGCCTTCTTCGGTCCGGAACCCGAATTCTTCCTGTTCGACGAAGTGCGCTGGAGCACCGAGCCGAACAACACCTTCTACGCCATCGACGACTACGAAGCGCCGTGGAACAGCGGCACCAAGCTCGAAGGCGGCAACCGCGGCCACCGCAACCGCGTCAAGGGCGGCTACTTCCCGGTCGCTCCGGTCGACAGCACGATCGACATGCGCAACGAGATGGTCCAGATCCTGGAAGCCGTCGGCGTGCCGGTCGAAGTCCACCACCACGAAGTGGCGGGCGCTGGTCAGTGCGAAATCGGCACCAAGTTCTCGACCCTGGTCGAGCGCGCCGACTGGACCCTGATGCAGAAGTACGTGATCCAGAACGTGGCCAATGCCTACGGCAAGACCGCCACCTTCATGCCCAAGCCCTACGCGGGCGACAACGGCTCCGGCATGCACGTCCACCAGTCGATCTGGAAGGACGGAAAGAACCTGTTCGCCGGCAACGGCTATGCCGGCCTGTCCGATACCGCCCTGTACTACATCGGCGGCATCATCAAGCACGCCCGTGCCCTGAACGCGATCACCAACCCGGGTACCAACTCGTACAAGCGCCTGGTGCCGCATTTCGAGGCTCCGGTCAAGTTGGCCTACTCGGCCAAGAACCGCTCGGCCTCGATCCGCATTCCGAACGTCGCCTCCGACAAGGCCCGCCGCGTCGAGGCCCGCTTCCCCGATCCGCTGATGAACCCCTACCTGGGCTTCGCCGCGCTGCTGATGGCCGGTCTGGACGGCATCGAGAACAAGATCCACCCGGGCGAAGCCGCCACCAAGGATCTGTACCATCTGCCGCCGGAAGAGGACAAGCTGGTCCCGACCGTCTGCCACAGCCTGGACCAGGCGCTGGAGTGCCTGGACAAGGACCGCGCCTTCCTGACCAAGGGCGGCGTCTTCACCGACGCCTGGATCGATGCCTACATCGAGCTCAAGATGACCGAAGTCACCCGCTCGCGCATCGAAGTGTCGCCTGTCGAGTACGACATGTACTTCAGCCTGTAATCCACGGATCGCAGACTCTGGAAGGGACGGCTTGCCGTCCCTTTTTTTTCAGGTCGCGTCCGCGACCGATGCCACCTGCCACCGGGCAGGAATTACGCGATACTGGATGCCGAGGAGGCGGGGTGGGCTGATCCGCCCCGGACGAAGCGATGCAGATTCTGGATATTTCCCCCCGCTGGGTCGCCGTGACCCTGCTGGCCGCGCTGGCCCTGCCCGCGACGGCCGCCGCCGACAAGGTCTGGCGCTGCGGCAACGAATACACCAACCAGCCCGGCGACGCCAAGGCGCGCGGCTGCAAGCCGGTCGAGGGTGGCAACCTGACCGTCATCGAGGGGCTCAAGCCCCAGGGCGGCAGCCGGGCGCCCGCCCATGTCGCGCGTTCCGGCGCACCGGCCGCGCGCGCCGACAGCGAGCGGGTCGAGAGCGCCGAGCAGCGCGCGCGCGACACCGATGCCCGCGCCATCCTCGAGGCCGAACTGCGCAAGGCCGAGGCGCGTCAGGTCGAGCTGCGCCAGGAATACCAGGCCGGCGAGCCCGAGAAGCGGCCCGAGGAGCTGCGCCACCCGGCGCTGCACCAGCAGCGCGCCGCCGCCCTCAAGGAGCAGCTGGCGCGGGCCGACGCCGATGTCGCCGCCCTGAGGCGTGAACTGGCGCGCATGGCGCCGCCGTCCGACAAGCGATGACCGCCGCTCATGCCAAGCCGGCCCGCCGCCTGGTCTCGGGGCAGCAGTACCAGGCGCTCGATCTGCTCGCGACCCTGGTCGCCGTCGTCGATGCCCAAGGGGTGGTGCTGTGGTCCAACGCCGCGCTGGAGGACCTGCTGGGCACCTCGCGCCGCGCCATCGCCGGCCTGCCGCTGTGGGACTGGTTCGATTCACCCGAGCTGCTGCAGAACGCGCTGGCCAGCGCCGGCGGCAACGAGTACGCGCTGATCCGCTATGACGACCGCATCCGGCGTCCGGGCCACGAGCTGCTGCATGTCCATGTGCTGTTGAGCCAGATGGAGGAGAGCGGGCGCTTCCTGATCGAGCTGCTGCCGCTCGAGCAGCAGGCCCGCATGGAGCGCGAGGAAAGGCTGGTCGAGCAGGCGCAGGCCAACAAGGAGCTGATCCGCAACCTCGCGCACGAGATCAAGAATCCGCTGGGCGGCATCCGTGGCGCGGCCCAGCTGCTGCAGATGGAGCTCGACTCGCGCGAGCTGGTCGAGTACACCCAGGTCATCATCCACGAGGCCGACCGGCTGCAGCTGCTGGTCGACCGCCTGCTGGCGCCGCACCGGCGCGCCCGCGTCGTCAGCGATGTCAACATCCACGAGGTCTGCGAGCGGGTACGCTCGCTGGTGCTGGCCGAGTTTCCGCGCGGACTCAAGGTGCTGCGCGACTACGACACCTCGATTCCCGAATTCCGTGGCGACCGCGAGCAGCTGATCCAGGCCCTGCTCAACATCGTGCACAACGCCGCCCACGCGCTGTCCGAGCGCATCGAGCGCGGCGATGCCAGGATCGTGCTGCGCAGCCGGATCGCGCGCCAGATCACTTTCGGCAAGCAGCGCTACAAGCTGGCATTGGAATTGCATGTCACCGACAACGGGCCCGGCGTGCCCGACGAGATCAAGGACCGCCTGTTCTACCCGCTGGTGTCGGGCAAGGATGGCGGCTCCGGCCTGGGCCTGAACCTGGCCCAGACCTTCGTGCAGCAGCACCAGGGCTTGATCGAGTGCGACAGCGTGCCGGGACGTACCGACTTCAAGCTGCTGATCCCCCTGCCTTGAAGTCGGAAGGGGGACGGATGACATCAACAGAAAGCGCGCGCATGAAACCCATCTGGATCGTAGACGACGACCAATCGATACGCTTCGTACTCGAGAAGGCCCTGGCCCGCGAGAATCTGCCGACGCGCAGCTTCACCAACCCGCGCGAGGTGCTGGCCGCGCTCAACGAAGCCGACGAGGGCGACGGGCCCCAGGTGCTGGTCAGCGACATCCGCATGCCGGGTGGCTCGGGACTGGACCTGCTCGACCAGGTCAAGCAGCGCCTGCCGGGCCTGCCGGTCATCATCATGACGGCCTTCTCCGACCTCGACAGCGCGGTCTCGGCCTTCCAGGGCGGTGCCTTCGAGTACCTGCCCAAGCCGTTCGATCTGCCCAAGGCGGTCGAGCTGATCCGGCGCGCGGTCGAGGAAAGCCAGCGCGAGGAAGTGGCCGAGGAGCGCCAGGTCGCCGCGCCCGAGATGCTGGGCCAGGCGCCCGCGATGCAGGACGTGTTCCGCGCCATCGGCCGCCTGAGCCAGAGCAACGTGACGGTGCTGATCACCGGCGAGTCGGGCTCGGGCAAGGAGCTGGTCGCGCGCGCGCTGCACAAGCATTCCTCGCGCGCCAAGGGCCCGTTCGTCGCCATCAATACCGCGGCGATTCCGAAGGATCTGCTCGAATCCGAGCTGTTCGGCCATGAGCGCGGCGCCTTCACCGGCGCGCAGACCATGCGACGCGGCCGCTTCGAGCAGGCCGAGGGCGGCACGCTGTTCCTCGACGAGATCGGCGACATGCCGTTCGACCTGCAGACCCGCCTGCTGCGCGTGCTGTCGGACGGGCATTTCAACCGCGTCGGCGGCCACAGCGCGGTCAAGACCCCGGTCCGCGTGATCGCGGCCACGCACCAGAATCTGGAGCAGCGGGTCAAGGAAGGCGGTTTCCGCGAGGACTTGTTTCACCGCCTGAACGTGATCCGGCTGCGGCTGCCGGCGCTGCGCGAGCGGCGCGAGGATGTGCCGCTGCTGGCGCGCTTTTTCCTGCAGCAGAGCGCCAAGCAGCTTGGCGTCGAGCCCAAGCGGATCTCGGACGCGGCGCTGCAGAGCCTGGCGCGCTTCGATTTTCCCGGCAACGTGCGCCAGCTCGAGAACATCTGCCACTGGCTGACCGTGATGGCGCCGGCCCAGGTGATCGAGGTCAAGGACCTGCCGCCCGAGGTCGCCGAAGCCAGTCGTCTGTCCGCCGCAGTGGCCGAGGAGTCGGTCGTGGCGGTCGCACCGGCGCCCGGTGCCGAGCCCGCCCTGCCGGTGCCCGTGCCGACTGCCGCGTTGCCGGCCTTCGCGCCGGCTCCGGTCGATTTGGGCCGATTGCCGGTCGATGCCATGCTGCCGGCATCTCATGTCGCCTGGGAGCAGGGCCTGCAGGCCGAGGCGCTGACCTTGCTGGCCGAGGGCCGCACCGATGTCTGGGACGTGCTGACGCGGCGTTTCGAGACCCGGATGATCCAGACCGCGCTGGCCTGCACGCGCGGGCGCCGCATCGAGGCGGCGCAGAAGCTCGGCATCGGCCGCAACACGATCACGCGCAAGATCCAGGAGCTGGGGCTGGAGTAAGCCTTTTGTGTTTTGGGCTGGGCTGGTTGGCTTGGCAGTGGGCGCGGTGGGGCTGTCGGCCTCATCCGTCTGCTGCGCAGCCGGCAAATCGGCCGCCAGCCCCACCACGCCCACTGCCCTTGCGGCTGCTGCGCAGCCGGTCCACAGACGATGCAGGTCTTTCGTCGTTTTGTACGCATGCTTCATGTCCCAGCCAAGTGTCGATCAGGGATGACCCGGGCCTGCCAGCCGATTTGCCGGCCGCGTAGCGGACGGATGAGGCTGGCGGGAACGGGTCAGCCCTGATTCACGATGAACGCTGATCCATCAGAGGTCCAGCGTCACGATCACCGGCGCGTGGTCGCTCGGCTTGGTCCATTTGCGCGGTGCGCGGTCGATCACGCAGGCACTGACCTGAGCCCTGAGCGCGTCGCTGACCAGCACAT
>JBDLVJ010000338.1:0-3998 GCA_039804875.1 Pseudomonadota bacterium
AAAACGGACAAGCGCGCCGGCTGGCCGTAGTCGGCGGCGGCTGGGCCGGACTGGCCGCCGCGGTGCGCGCGACCGAACGGGGCTGGCAAGTCGAGGTCTACGAAGCCGCACGCCAATGGGGCGGTCGCGCCCGCGCGTTGCCTGGCCAGGCTGGCCGCGCGCAGGCGGAAACCCCTGAACTCGACAACGGCCAGCATATTCTGATCGGCGGCTACCGCGCGACCCTGGGCCTGATGCAGCAGCTCGGCGTTGACCTCGAATCCGCCCTGCTGCAGCTCCAGCTCGACCTGCGCTACGCCGACGGCTCCGGGCTGGCGGTGCCAAGGTGGGCGGCGTGCTGGCCGCCACCGCTGGACCTGCTGGCCGCCATCCTGTGCGCGCGCGGCTGGGGCTGGCGCGACCGGTTGGCGCTGCTGCAGACCAGCCGGCGTTGGCGGGCGGCGGGATTTGCCTGCCCGCCGGACCTGAGCGTGGCCGAACTCTGCGCCGGACTGCCGCCGCGCGTGATCGACGAACTGATCGAGCCGCTCTGCCTGTCCGCGCTCAACACCCCGCTGGCGCAGGCGAGCGCGGCGGTGCTGCTGCGCGTGCTGCGGGATGCGCTGTTCGGCGCTGGTCATGGGCGCTGGCGCGGCGCCGACCTGCTGCTGCCGCGCGTCAACCTCGGCGAGCTGCTGCCCGGGCCGGCGCTGCGCTGGCTGGCCGATCGCGGTGCCGTCCTGCATGCCGGCCGGCGGGTGGCAGCGCTGGAGCGCCAGCCCGCGGGCTGGCGCATCGAGGACCAGGACTACGGCGCGGTGCTGCTGGCCTGCCCGCCGCGCGAAGCCGCGCGGCTCGTCCGCAGCGCAAGCATGAACAGAGTGAATGATCCGGGCGGCTCGGGCGGTCACCTGACAGACTCGGCCAGCGGGCGCTGGATCGAACAAGCCGAAGCCCTGGCGCACGAGGCCATCGCCACCGTATACGCCAGCGCGCAGCAACAAGGGGATGGCAGCCCGGGCGGACTACCGAACGGCGCCGCCATGGTCGCGCTGCGCAGCTCGCCGGAGGCGCCAGCGCAATTCGCCTTCGATCGCGGCCAGCTCGGCGGCCCGGCTGGTCTGCTGGCCTTCGTCGTCAGCGCCTGTCGGGGCGAGCGTGCTGACATCGAGCGCCAGGTGCTGGCCCAGGCACGCGAACAGCTCGGACTGACCAGCCTGCGACCGCTGCGAACGGTGGTCGAGAAACGTGCGACCTTCGCCTGCACGGCAGGACTGCAACGGCCAGGCGCCGCGATCGCGCCGGGGCTGTGGGCGGCCGGCGACTATGTGACGGGCCCCTACCCCGCCACGCTAGAGGGCGCCGTCTGCAGCGGTCAGCAGGCCATGGAGGGGCTGCTGACCGAGTACAGGCTCAACCAGGTTGCGCGCCACCGGTAGTCTTGCGGGCGCGGCGCGGGCGCGCGACCTTGACAGGTACGGCGGCGGGCTCGACCTGAGCGGGCAAGGCCAACACCGGATCCGGCAACGCTGACGACTGCGACGACGCGAGCGAATCAGCCGGACTCGGGCTGGCTGCGGCAGGCTCGGGAGCCGTCACGACGGCAGCGGCCTTGAGCGCCGTCTTGCGGGGCGCGCGGACCCGGCGCGGCGCGGCCATCTTCTCGGGCGCGGGTGCTGGAGCGGGCTCGAGCTCGGCTTCGGCCTGAACATCGACCACCACCACCTCGGGCGCCGCTGGCGGCACGGACTGCGGCCTCGGGGCCTGCTGGCGGAAATAGCTCGGCCGCTCGAATTTGGGCTCGGGCTCGAACTCGGCCTTGGCCTCGACTTCGGGCTGCAGCGGCAAGGCGTGCTCCAGCCTGACCGGACGGACCTGTGGCCGATCATCCGGCTCGGCCTCCTGAGCGGCGGAATCCGCTGCCTCGGAGAATTCCGGCTCGACATCGGCTTCGACCTGGACCGGCTTGCGCCCGGCCCGCCCGCGCCGCCGAGGCTCCTTGCCCTCGCTGGCGGACTCGCTCCTCGCCGCCACGGGCGAACGGACATGGGCCGGTGCGGCGCCCTCGCCCTCGGACTCCGCCTGCACCGGCGCGGCGACCGAGTTGCCGCGGAACACATAGGCGCCCGACTTCTCGTCACGGCCGAACTCGAGCAGGCCACGCGCCTGGGCTTCCTCGAGCAGGTTGCCGAAGGCGCGGAAACCGAAATAGGTCTCGTTGAAATCGGGCTTGCGGCGCTTGATCGCTTCCTTCAGCACCGAGGCCCAGATCTTGCCGCTGTCGCCGCGCTCGGACACCAGGGCATCAAAAGTCTCGACCGCGATCTCGACCGCCTGGGTGCGGCGCTTGTCCAGCGTTTCCTTGCGCTGGCGCTCCTCCTCGGCCGACCGGCGCGGCGCGGCGGGCGCGTCGGCCGGCTGGCGCCTGGCGAGCGCGCGCTGGCTCTCGCGCACCAGGTCGTCGTAGAAGATGAACTCGTCGCAGTTGGCGATCAAGAGATCCGAGGTCGACTGCTTGACGCCGACGCCGATGACCTTCTTGGCGTTCTCGCGCAGCTTGGAGACCAGCGGCGAGAAATCCGAGTCGCCGCTGATGATCACGAAGGTGTTGACATGCGACTTGGTGTAGCAGAGGTCGAGCGCATCGACCACGAGCCGGATGTCGGCCGAATTCTTGCCCGACTGGCGCACATGTGGAATCTCGATCAGCTCGAAATTGGCCTCGTGCATCGTGGCCTTGAAGCCCTTGTAGCGATCCCAGTCGCAATAGGCCTTCTTGACCACGATGCTGCCCTTGAGCAGCAGGCGTTCGAGGATGCGCTTGATGTCGAACTTTTCGTAATTGGCATCGCGCACGCCGAGCGCGACGTTCTCGAAATCGCAGAACAATGCCATACTGACTTGGTCGGGGGATGAGGCCATGAATGCTCCACAGGAGGGTGATGGCGTACCATCACGGAAAAAAGCGCAACAGGTACGACAAGGGCCGGTTCCGGCCCTCAGGCGGCGGTCGAAATGGCCCAGGGCCGATGAACCGGCAGCTCGAAACCGGGCACCGGCCCGGTCTCGGCGCGGATCTCGATCAGGGGCGGCGACGACTGGAAGACCCCGAAGATGGTGGCGAACGACACATCGGCGGCATCGCGTCCGGTGCCGATGCGGATGAAGCCCATCGGAATCGCCGTGCCCGAGGGATCGAAGATATACCAGCGGTGGCCCAGATAGACCTCGACATAGGCGTGGAAGTCCTGCGGCCCCAGGGCCGGATCGGCGCCATAGTCGATGCCGGTGGCAAAGCGCGCCGGAATGTTGAGCGCGCGACACAGCGCGATGAACAGATGGGCGAAATCGCGGCAGACGCCGACGCGGTCGCGCAGCGTGTCGAGGGCCGAGGTCGCCGAATTGCTGGTGTTGGACTTGAAGCTGACCTGCTGGCCGACCCAGTCGATCACCGCCTCCACCCGGCTGTAGCCACGTGGCAGATGGCCGAACAGCTCCATCACCAGCGGCCCGAGGCAGTCCGACTGGCAATAGCGGCTGGGATAGAGATAGGGCAGGACGGCCGGCGGTAGCTGCGAGATCGGAACCTCGGCGACCTCGTGCGGGAGCTGGATGTGATGGCGCAGGTCGACCGTGCAGCGGTAGTCCAGCTCCAGCCGCCCGGGCGGCGCGCTCAGGCGCAGCGTGCGGTTGTTGGTGGCCGGATCGAAGCTCTCCACGCTGAAGACGAAAGGCCGGATATCGAGCTGCTCCCAGACCACGCTCTGCTGCGCCGTGCGAGCCGCCTGGAGGTTGAAAATGAAGTCGGCGCCCTGGGGACCGACGTCGTAGCTGAGACCGATGCGGGCATGTATGCGAACCATATGGACATTAGCTCATGAAATCCGGGCCAATCAGAAGCTGGCACGGAAATTATCTGCCCATGCAGGAAGGGCACCAGCAATAAAACAAACCATTGTCGGCACGGATTCCGGATCGGTAGTAGAATACCTGCATCGCTGCAACTTGCTTACCTTTGC
>JBDLVJ010000339.1:0-3545 GCA_039804875.1 Pseudomonadota bacterium
CTGCTCGGCGGTCTCGAACAGGCTGTCCCAGACCGGCTGGGCCAGCGCCGCGCCGGCATAGAAGAACATCTGGACCCGCGACAGCAGGGTCTTGCGCAGCAGGGCGTCGGTCTTCATCGCGGCGGCGATGGCCTCGAAGCCGGTCGGCACGTTGAAATACACCGTCGGCGCGATCTCGCGCAGGTTGCGCAGGGTTTCAGCCATCAGCGCCGGCGTCGGCTTGCCGTCATCGATGTAGAGCGTGCCGCCGTGATAGAGCACCATGCCGACGTTGTGGTTGCCGCCGAAGGTGTGGTTCCAGGGCAGCCAGTCGAGCAGCACCAGCGGCTGCTGCGCCAGCACCGGCATCGACTGCACCATCTGCTGCTGGTTGGCGCACCACATGCGCTGGGTGTTGATGACCGCCTTGGGCAGCTTGGTCGAGCCGCTGGTGAACAGGAACTTGGTGATGGTGTCGGGGCCGGTGGCGGCCATCGCGGCATCGACCGCCGGCGTCTCGGACGTGGCGCACAGCGCGTCGAACGCCGTGCTGGCCAGCCCGGACAGCTCGCCCTCGACCAGCACCAGCTCCATCTCGGGGGTCGCCACCGCCTGCAGCGCCTTGCCGTAGCGCGCGGCATCGCTGGCGAACAGCAGGCCCGGCGTGACGGTGTTGATCACATGGCGCAGCTTGTCGTAGTCCTGGCTGATCAGCGAATAGGCGGGCGAGGTCTGCACGAAGGGCACGCCGGCGATCAGGCAACCCAGCGACAGCAGCGCGTGCTCGAGACTGTTCTCGGACAGGATCACGACCGGACGCTCGACGCTCAGGCCACGGTTGATGATGGCCTGCGCGATGCGGCGCCCGACCTGCCAGGCCTCGCCGTAGCTGACATGCCTCCAGTCGCCCAGGCTGCCGTCGGGCTGCCTGACGCGGCGCGCCATGAAGGTGCGCGCCGGCACGGTTTCGGCCCAGTGGCGCAGTCGGTCCGTCATGCGCTCGGGGTAAGGCAGCAGCGGCTGGTCGGCCTGCAGGTAATGGGTGCCGGGCGCGCCGTCGCGCAGCTTGACCCGGGTCACGCCGAAAATCAGCGGGCGGTACTGGGGGGACTGGTCGAAACTCATTTTTCTGATCTCCTCTGCGGTGGGTTCTGCGCTGCGCTCGGGGCCGCTCAGGCCTTCTGCACCTTGGCGGCCTTGCCTTCGAGGAAGGCGCGCACACGGGCCTTGGCCTCGGGCGCCGATTGCGCGATCGAGGACATCAGCGCCTCGGTGAACAGGCCGTGGTCGGCCGGCTGCTCGGCGATGCGCGGCAGCGCGTGCATCAGCGCGTAGTTGGTCAGCGGGGCATTGGTGGCGATGCGGGTCGCCAGCTCCAGGGCCTTGTCGAGCGCGCCGCCGACCGGCACCAGATACTGCGCCAGGCCGATGCGCTCGCCATTGACGGCGTCGTGGACGCGGCCGGTCAGCATCATGTCGGTCATGCGGGCCACGCCGATCAGCTTGGGGATGCGCACCGAGCCGCCGCCACCGACGAAGATGCCGCGCGTGCCCTCGGGCAGGGCAAAGAAGGCCGACTCGTCGGCGACGCGGATATGGCAGGCACTCGCCAGCTCCAGGCCGCCGCCGACCACGGCGCCGTGCAGCGCGGCCACCACCGGGACCGTGCCCTTCTCGATGCATTCCAGCGCGCTGTGCCACAGGCGGGAGTGCTGCACGCCCTCGCCGGCGTCGCGCTCCTGCAGCTCGGACAGGTCCAGGCCGGCGCAGAAATGCTCGCCCTCGCCATGGATGACGGCCGCGCGCGCTTCCTTGGGCAGGTTCTGGAACAGGTCGCGCAGGGCCAGGATCAGGCCATCGTTGAGCGCATTGCGCTTGGCGGGGCGGCACAGGCGGATCAGGGCGACGCTGCCGCGCATTTCCAGTTGCACGGAGTCCTGGACGGAAGGGGTGGACAAGGGGCTCATGATCGACTCGGCTGAAAGTTGAAGAACAGACTACAAGTTATGTTTAATAACTTTATATTCTCATGTCTTGCTCAGGTTTTTGATTGGGGTTAACCCTTGAAATCCAGATTTTTAAGAAATATGCCGAAATATTAGGCAGACTCAGCCGAAAAATGCCAGAAACAAGCCGACCAAGGGAAAACCCACAGCATTTCAAGTCCAGGACCAGGCGCAAAACAAAGATATTTAAAATAACTTTAGTAGAGGCAGCAACCGCCCTGCCACGGCGCGCCGTGATCGAGCCGCCCCGGGAGCTGACAAGTTCCGGGTTTTCACCACTGTTCAGGTGATTGCGCTCCGGGCCACAATGCCGGGCCGCACTGGACAGGCGGCGCCTCCTCGCGCCCTCAACACCGAATCACCATGACTGACCTTTCCCTCGACGCGCTGCTGGACCAGATGACCCTGGAGGAGCAGGTCAGCCTGCTGTCGGGAGCCGACTTCTGGACCACGGCGAGCGTGCCGCGTCTGAACGTTCCAGCGACCAAGGTCACCGATGGCCCCAACGGCGCGCGAGGCGGCATCTTCAAGGACGGCCCGACCACCGCCTGCTTTCCGGCCGGCATCGCGCTGGCGGCGACCTGGAACCCGGAGCTGATCGAGCGGACCGGCCAGGCACTGGGCGAGGAAACCCGGCTCAAGGGCGCCCAGGTGCTGCTCGCGCCCACCGTCAACCTGCAACGCACCGTCCTCAACGGGCGCAACTTCGAGTGCCACTCGGAAGACCCCTGGCTGTCCTCGGAAATGGCGGTGGCCTATGTCAAGGGGGTGCAAGGCACGGGCGTGGCCGCGACCATCAAGCATTTCGTCGGCAACGAGAGCGAATACCAGCGCATGAGCATGAGCTCGGACATTCCCGAGCGCGCCCTGCGCGAGCTCTACCTGCTGCCATTCGAGCGCGCCGTCAAGGAAGCCGGGGTGATGGCAGTGATGACCGCCTACAACCGCGTCGATGGCGTGTTCATGGCCGATCACCGCCGCCTGGTGACCGAGGTGCTGCGCGACGAGTGGGGCTTCGACGGCCTGGTGATGACCGACTGGATGGCGCACCACGACACGGTGGCGGGCGTGCTGGCCGGCACCGACCTGGAAATGCCCGGACCGGCGCGCGAACGGGGCGCCAAGCTGTCGGCGGCCGTGCGCGAGGGCCGCCTGCCCGCCGCTGCGGTGCGCGCCTGCGCCAGGCGGGTGTTGCAACTGGCCCAGCGCCTCGGGCGTTTTGCCGACCCGGGCCTGGCCGCCGAACGCTCGGACGACCTGCCGGCGCACCGGGCACTGATCCGTAGCCTGGGCAGCGAGGGCGCCGTCCTGCTCAGGAACGAGGCCGGCCTGCTGCCGCTGAGCCCGCAGCCGGGCCAGACCCTGGCCCTGATCGGTCGCGCCGCCACCTGGCCCCAGATCATGGGCGGCGGCAGCGCCAACGTCAACGCGCACTACCGCAGCGCGCCGGCACAGGCCCTGGAGGCTGCCTGCCCCGGCGTGACGATCACGCATCACCCGGGCGCCGACCTGCACCGCTACATCCCGACGCTGGCCCAGGCCATGACGCTGGAGATCCAC
>JBDLVJ010000340.1:0-11490 GCA_039804875.1 Pseudomonadota bacterium
GCGCCACCGACCATCGCTCATGTGAGCCGCCTCCCCGGACTCGACTCCTGACCGGCCAGGTCATTTTCGCGACAGGGTTATTCAAATTGGCAAATTCCCCTGTTTTCCTGAAATGCTTGAACATGTATCGATTTTTGAATGATAATTTAAACAGCTTGGCATCAGATCAGTCTGACTATTCTGGTACCTTTCTGCTTGAATCATTCTTGGTCCTAACACACGCCATACACCGCTCGTCATGTCGAAACCGCACCTGCGAGCGCGCGCCGTGTACAGCTTCGCCACCGTGACCGCCCCGTGGAAGGCACTGCTTCAGGGCATGACCCATGCCCTGCAAGGGCTGCGCCATGCTGCCAACAATTCACGTGCGACATACCAGAAATCGCTCTCTGGCACCAGCCACCCGAGGTTGGCCGCAGCAAGTCCGCAGTCGGGAACCCTTCCCACCTCCCCCTTTATTGAATGAGAACCGTTTATGACTTCGTCCGAAGAAAAATCCACGGCTGACCCACGCAGCTTGCTGGGCGATAAAATCCTGCTGATCGCCATCGCCTTGAGCGCGACTGGCGCGGTCGGCCTCGGACTGCAGTTCGTGCAGGCGACACTGGCATTCACGCTCTCGGCCGCGCTCGTGCTGCTGGCAGTGGCCGGCTATCTGGCCGCGCGGGGAACTCTGGCTTCACGCCTGCTGCTGACCACCAGCCTGGTCGGACTGATCATCCTGCATATCCAACTGTCGGCTGGCACCACCGAGGCGCATTTCGGCGTCTTCGTGACCCTGGCGCTCGCCATGGTCTATCTCGATTGGCGCCCCATCGTGCTGGCGGCGGTGCTGTTCGCGGCCCATCATCTGCTGTTTGACCGCATGATGGCCGCCGGCCTGGGGGTGTATTGCCTGAACGAACCCAGTCTGGTCCGGGTGGTGGTGCATGCCTTCTATGTGGTGGCGCAGACCGGGCTGGAGGTCATGCTGGTGCAAAGCCTGGCGCGTTCGGTGCGCGAGGGCGTCGAATTGCAGGCGCTGGTGCAGCGCGTCAACCAGCCCGATGGCATTGTGCTGGGAGTGCGGGACTTCAAGGCCACCACCCCACTGGGACAGGCATTGCAGGCCACGCTCGAGCGCATGGAGCAGGTCGTGTCCACGATCCGGCATTCGATCGACAGCATTCGGGCGACGAGCCAGGAAATCGCCAGCGGCAACCAGGATCTGAGTACCCGCACCGAAAGTGCCGCCAGCGGCATCGAGGAGACGGCGGCCAGCATGGAGGAGCTGACCGGCACCGTCAGGCACAGCGCCGACGCCGCCCGCCAGGCCAGCGAGATGGCTTTGAACAGCGCGGAAACGGCCGAGCGTGGCGGCCAGGCGGTCAAGCAGGTGGTCAGTACCATGGACGAGATCAACCACAGCAGCCAGAAGATCAACGACATCATCGGCGTGATCGACGGCATCGCCTTCCAGACCAACATCCTCGCGCTCAATGCCGCGGTCGAAGCCGCTCGTGCCGGCGAACAGGGCCGAGGCTTTGCCGTGGTGGCGGCCGAAGTACGCAGTCTGGCGCAGCGCAGCGCGCTGGCCGCCAAGGAGATCACGGTGCTGATCGGTGCCAGCGTCCAGAAGGTCGACAGCGGCACCCGCCTGGTGCGGGCCGCGGGCGACACGATCACCGAAGT
This sequence comes from Pseudomonadota bacterium, assembly GCA_039804875.1. GTDB lineage: Bacteria > Pseudomonadota > Gammaproteobacteria > Burkholderiales > Burkholderiaceae_C > Malikia. The sequence continues at coordinate 1,672 of JBDLVJ010000340.1, forward strand.
GGTCGACCGCTCGCACAAGGTCAGCGCCATCATCAGCGAAATCAGCCGAGCCACCGCCGAGCAGTCCAGCGGCATCGGCCAGATCAACCAGGCCATCAGCCAGTTCGACGATGCGACCCAGCACAATGCGGCCCTGTCGGAGCAGTCACTGACGGCAGCGCGCGAGCTCGACAGCCAGGCCGGCCAGCTCGCCGAGGCGGTCGCGGTGTTCAGGTAAGGGAGAAGGCTGGCGGGGCCGGTCTTGCGGGCCGGAAATCAGCCGGCTCCGGCAGATTATCGTCCCCAGCGTGACTTGGCCGGCCTGCCCTCTGGCCAAGCCTGCGCCTCACGCCACTCAATTGAGGTAATTGAACAGGCTCAGGTTGCTGACCTGCTGGAACGACTTCTGCGCGGCCTGCAAGGCCAGCTGCTGGCGCGCCAGATCCGAAGCCGCCGCGTTGTAATCGAGGTCCTGCAGGCTGGAAGTGATCTCGGCATACTGCAGGGCGCGGTCGCTGCCCTGGACATCAAGCTGGTCGAGCTCGCCAAGCCGGATGCCGACCGAGGCTTGGCTGCGCGTGACGCTGCTGAACGTGTCGGCGTAGCTGGTTCTGAGGGCCGACAATTTGTCGCTGCGCGTGGCGGCCGGCTGCCCTGGCTGCAGGGCGCTGATGGCCGCTTGCAAATGGGTGAAGATATCGGCACCGTTCTGGTCCTTGGCGAACAGCACGCTGCCGGCCTCGCCCATCGCCATCTTGCGCGAACCATCCAGGGGCAGCAGCTGCTGACCCTGATCGCCCTGATAGGTCATGGCACCCGTGGTGGCGTCCTTGGCGTAAGGCGGACTCGCCGTCTGATGGCCTGCGAACAGGTAGTTGCCCGAACCGTCACGGGTATTGGCTAGGGACACCAGCTGGTCGAGCTGGCCTTGCAACTCCTGTGCGACCACGCTGAACTCGCTCTCCGACAACACGGCATTGCCGGCGGTCGTGACTTGGTCATTGATGTTCATGAGGGCATCGCTCATGCTGGACATGGCGCCATCGACCAGAGTCAGCGAATTCCTGAGCTGGGTACGATTGCGTTCATGCTGGTCGTTGCTGGCGGAAGAGAGCCCGACCTCGAGCACGCGCGCCGCCGCCACCGGATCATCGGCCGTCGTCAGGAGCTTGCTGCCCGAGCCGAGCTGCTGCATGGTGCGGTCGAGCTTGGTCTGCAGGCTGCCCATGCGCGCGCTGCCACCGTCGAACAGGGTATTGGTGCTGATGCGCATCAGGCGCCTCCTTTAATTGCTGATCGACAGCACGGTGTCGAACATCTGCTTGGCCAGCTGGATGACCTTGCCGGCCGCCTGGTAAGACTGCTGGTAACGAATCAGGTTGGCGGCCTCCTCGTCGAGGTTCACGCCCGCGACATCCTGGAGAGAGCGCTCGGCCTGGGTCTGGATCTGCTCCGAGGCTATGCTGGTGACTTCGAGTTCGCGTGTCTTGCTGCCGACCTGGCCGACCAGCTGCACATAGGCCGACTGGTAGCTGCGCGAACCGCCCTCGAGCACCTTGGTCGATTGCAAGTCGGCCATCTTGAGAAGATTACCGTTGTCGCCGACCGCCGAGGAGGTCGAGGCCGCCGCGATCTCGTTGACCGACTGGAGAGCGACCGCGAGGGCGCCGGCGGCATGCGCGGTCGGCCGGATCAGGAAGGCATCACCCGGCTTGATCTCGCCCGTCACATTGAGCGTCAAGCCCTCGGTCGCCGCCGCCGCCAGGGTTTTCTGGAGATCGGTCGAGGAGTTGATCACCTTCTGGTCGGCGCTGCGAATCAGTCGGTAGCTGTCGCCCGACCGCTGCAGGCTGTAATCGCTGGTGCCCAGCTTGGAGACATCGGCCAGGCTGGCCTGCAGCGTGGCATTGCCTTGGTTGGCCGAACTCGCAATCGTGCTCATCGGCGGAATGTCGAAGAAATCCCCGCCGCTCTGATTGTCCAGCGTGATGCCCTGGCGGTGCTGGGCATTGACGCCACTGGCCAGCCCCAGGGCGACGCGCCCGAGGGCGTTCTGCGTCGGCACCAGGGTCTGATCGCGAAACTCGAGCAGGCCACCCAGGGCACCACCAGCGAAGTCATCGGCCTTCATCGGAGTGCCATCGCCGTAAGCGACCTCGGTCCGCTTCGGATCGGTCTTCGAGACAAGAGTCTGCAGGGAATAGCCTCTGGTGCCGAGCACCAGAGGCTGGCCGTTGCCGATGAACAGGTTGAACTCGCCGCCCTGCTCGCTGACGGTGACCTTGATCTGCTTGCTGAGGTCGCTGACCAGCTGGTTGCGCTGATCGAGCAGATCATTGCTGGACTTGCCCTCGTCGAGATTGCCGGATGACAGGATCGCCTGGTTGAGATCGACCAGGCGTTGGGCGGACTCGTTGACCAGGCTCACGCTGCTGGCGATTTGCTGATTCAGGCTCTGATCGACCTCGTCCAGGCGACCTTGCAGCTGCTGAAAGCCCGAGGTCAGGGCTTCGGCGTTGGAAAGCAGAGCCTGGCGCGCGACGGGATCGGCCGGGGCGGCGGCGAGATCCTGCAGACCGTTGAAAAAATTCTGCAGTGCCGGACCCAGGCCCGCTGTCGTCGAATCGGACAGCATCCGCTCGATCGGCTGGATCTGGCTGTACTGGGTCTGCAACTGGCTGTTGGCCGACTGGGAGGAAACCAGCTGCCGCCCCAGGTAGTCGCTGTAGACACGCTGGACATCGGCGACCCGGGTGCCCTCCCCCGAGGCGGCCACCGTCTGCACCACCTGCTGGCGACTGTAGCCCGGGGTCGAGACGTTGGCGATGTTGTTGCCTGCCGTGTTGACGCCGATTTGCGCCGCGCTCAGCGCGCTTTGACCGATAGAAAAAATGGTGGACATGGCGATCGAGGACTTTCTTTCCATCTATATCGGCAGCACGCCGCCAAACATGAGGCCTGTGGCCCCCGATGTCAGGCCGACAGGGCGCGCTGGATCACGCGCGTGAGCTTGGCGGCATAGGCGGGATCGGTGGCGTAGCCGGCTTTTTGCAGGCCCTGCGCGAAACCGGTCACGGTCTGCCCCTGGCTCAGGACACGCTCGTAGCGGGGACTGTTGAGCAGCAGATTCGCATAGTCACGAAAGGCATCGGCATAGGAATCATAAGCCCGGAAACGCGCCACCGTGCTTTGCGGCACGCCCTGCACGTATTCGGTGGTGGCGACCTCGACCACCCGCCCCTTCCAGCCCGATCCGGACTTGATGCCAAACAGATTGTAGCTGGGCGTACCGTCGGCGGCACTGATCTGGCGCTTGCCCCAGCCGCTTTCAAGCGCGGCCTGCCCCAGGATGAAGGAGGCGGGCAAGCCCGTCATGCGCGCCGCCTCGTCGGCATGCGTGCCCATGGCGGCCCTGAACTGTCGCACCGGATCGGCGGCAACCCGCAAGGCAGTCGTGTCAGGATCAACCGTGTCCGCCCCCTCGCGGAGCGGGAACCGCAACGGTGCCAGCGCGCGCTCGGCGAGGACGGAAGGCGCTGTCTGCGGAACCGTGGCGGAGGTCGCGGCCTGGGCCTGGAGCGACGCTGGGGATTGCTGGGCATTGAGCTGGCGCAGCAGCGCGTCGGCCAGTCCCATGCCACGCTGGGACAGGGTCTGACTGAGCTGCTGGTCCAGCAGCGAGGTGTAGAGCTGGCCGTCCTGGCTCTCGAGCAGGCCCCCGCTGACCGTGGCCTCCCGCATGCTCTTGAGCATCATGTTGATGAACAGGGCCTCGAACTGCCTGGCCGACTCCTTGAGCGCCTGCGGCGAGTTCTGCTTGGCGGCGGCCCGCAGCGCCTCGAGTCCCTGCATGTCCAAGGCCAGCCGCTGACCGACCGCGGTCGTGGGAAGGCTCATCATGACTCCCTAGATGATTTCGAGCTCGGCGCGCAGGGCACCGGCCGCTTTCATGGCCTGCAGGATCGCGAGCAGATCCTGGGGCGTGACGCCGATGGCGTTGAGTCCCTTGACCACGTCCGACAATTGCACGGCTGGCCCCACCAGCATCAGCTTGCCCGAATCCTGCTGTATGCCGATCTGACTGTTCTGAGCCACGACGGTCTGTCCGCCCGACAGCGGAGCGGGCTGGCTCACGGTGTTGGTGGTGCTGATGACAACCGAGAGATTGCCATGCGCGATCGCACAGGCCTCAACGGTGACATTCTGGTTCATCACGATGGAGCCGGTGCGCGCATTGAGCACCACCTTGGCCGGCACCGGCGCGGGCTCGACCTCGACTTGCTCGAGCGTACCCAGGAAGGCCACACGCTCGCCATAGGAAAGCGGCGCGCGCACCTGCACGACGCGGGCATTCTGCGCCAATGCCGTTCCTGCGCCAAAACGCTGGTTGACGGCGTCGACCACCCGGCTGGCGGTGCTGAAGTCGCCGTCCTTGAGCTCCAGCGTCACATACTCGCCCTGCCCGAGTGGTGTCGTCACGCCGCGTTCGACCGTCGCCCCGGCGGCAATCCGGCCCGCGCTCAGATGATTGACTTGAACCGAACCGCCGCCCGCGGCAGCGCCCGCGCCACCGACCAGCAAGTTGCCTTGCGCGATGGCGTAGATCTGGCCGTCCGCGCCCTTGAGCGGGGTCATCAGCAAAGTTCCGCCACGCAAGCTCTTGGCGCTGCCGAGCGAGGAAACGGTGACATCGAGTGTCTGCCCGGGCTGGGCGAAGGCTGGCATGACCGCCGTGACCACCACGCCGGCGACGTTCTTGGCCTGCAGCTTGTCCTTCTCGCCCAGACTCACCCCCAGCTGCTGCAGCATGGTCTTGGCGCTTTGCACCGTGAACGGGGTCTGGTCGCCGGTGCCGTCGAGCCCCACCACCAAGCCATAGCCGAGCAGCTGGTTTTGTCTTACCCCCTGCAGCGTGCTCAAGTCCTTGAGCCGCACGGCCTGGGCCTCGACCGGCACGAGCCAAGCCAGCCCGCACAAGCCGCACAACAGCAGCCAGCGGGCACCGACAAGCTGCATCGAACGCGTCACTGGCCAGATCACAAGGGCAGCACGCTGTAGAAGAAGCGGTTCATCATGCCGTTGAGCTGCGCCTTGTCGATCTGGCTGTTGGTGCGGTATTCGATGCGGGCATCCGCCACGTTCTGCGATTCGACCAGGTTGCCAGCCGCGATCACGGCTGGCGCGACCACGCCCGAGATGCGCACGAATTCAGTCCCCTGGTCCAAGCCGATCTGCTTTTCACCACTGATCATCAGATTGCCATTGGGCAAGACCTCGATCACCGTCACGGCGATCCGGCTGTTGAAATCGTTCTTGGCCGCGCCATTGTTGCTGATGCTGAACTTGCTCTTGCCCTCGACATCCATGCCCAGCAGCTTGTTGAAGCTGGTACCCAGGAGCGGAAGCGAGTTGACGGTATTCTGGACCTTGCCTTCGCGGGCGGCGCCGGCGCTGTTGCCCTGGTTGGCGGAGGAACGTTCGCTGATCAGGATGGTCAGGACATCGCCCACCGCGCGCGCCCTGCTGTCCTCGAACATCGGACGAAAGCTGCCGGCCTGAAAAATCGATCCATTGCTGGGTGCCACGGACACGGGAGCGGCGACCGGACGCGCGCTGGTCGGCTGCGAGAGGATGGTCGGCGGCTCGATGGCACTGCAGCCGGCCAGCATCAACCCCGGCACGAACCAGAGGGCACGCCTCGAAATAGGGTGGAATTTCATCAAAGCTGTGCCACCTTCTGCAGCATCTGATCCGATGCCGTGATCGCCTTGCTGTTGATCTCGTAGGCACGCTGGGTCTGGATCATGCTGACCATCTCCTCGACCACGTTCACGTTCGAGGTTTCAACGAAACCCTGGGACAGGAAGCCAAGACCCTCGATACCCGGTGCATTGGCCGCTGGAGCACCCGAGGCAGCCGTTTCAGCATAGAGATTCTCGCCCTTGGCCTGCAAGCCCGCCGGATTCATGAAGTTGACCAACTGCAAATTCCCAACCGGGGTGCTTTCGATCGCGTTCGGCAATGTCACGCTGACCAACCCGTCACGGCTGACAGTGAACGCCTGAGTTTCCAGGGGTACGGTAATGGCGGGCTGGACCAGATAGCCGCTCGAAGTCACGAGCTGCCCCTGGTTGTCGATATGGAAGGACCCGGAGCGGGTGTAGGTGACGTTGCCATCGGGCATCAGCACCTGGAAAAAACCCTGACCATCGATCGCCACGTCCTTGTTGTTGCCCGTCGCCTGCAGATTGCCCTGGGTGTGCAGGCGCTCGGCGGCGACCGGACGCACACCAGTGCCGAGCTGCAAGCCGGTGGGCAGCTGGGTCTGCTGGGACGACTGCGCACCCGGCTGACGGATGGTCTGGTACAGCAGGTCCTCGAAGACAGCGCGCGACCGCTTGAAACCGTTCGTTCCGGCGTTGGCCAAGTTGTTACTGATCACGTCCATCTGGATCTGCTGGGCTTCGAGCCCGGTCTTGGCGACCCACAGCGAGCGCATCATATCGATATCCTTGTATTGATTGCGGCGCGTTCAGGCGCGCCATCAGTTCAGGCCGAGAATCTGATCGGCCTTGGAGGCGTTGCCATCCGCGTTCTTGAGCAGGGCCATCTGCGTGTCGAACTGGCGGCCCAGATTGATCATCCGGACCATGGCATCGACCACGCTGACGTTGCTGGCTTCGAGCGCCCCGCCGAGCATCACCACCTGATCGTCTGCATCGGCGGGGGCAGCACCGAGCGTCCGAAACAAGCCATCATCGCCACGCACGAGCTGGTCGGCCGGAGGATTGACCAGCTTGATGCGCCCCATGATCTCGGGCACCGCCGGCACGACACCGGGCACCAGAAAGGACAGGGTGCCGTCAGCACCCACCATCAGTCGTGAGTCGGGCGGAATCGTGATCGGCCCGCCATCACCCAGCACGAGCTGGCCGCGCTGGGTCTGCAGCAATCCGTTCTCCGAGATGCGCAAGGCACCGTTGCGGGTATACGCCTCGGCACCATCGCCGCCCTGGACTGCGAACCAGCCTGGACCCTGGATGGCCATGTCGAGCTCGCGTCCGGTTTGTTGAATGGCGCCAGGGGCGAAATCGGCCGCCACGCTGTCGTCCTGCACCTGGGTGCGCGTCGCTAGACCCGCGCCCGGAATCGGAACCGCGCGGAACGCGTCGATCTGGGCCCGGAACCCGCTGGTCGAGACATTGGCCAAGTTGTGAGCCACCGTGGCCTGCTGCGCGACGACCTGGTTGGCACCGGTCATCGCGGTATAGATCAGACGATCCATGCTGAGAACTCAGGCGGCGATCAGCCGCGCGCCAGACCGACCACGGTCTGCATGATCTCGTCCTGCTTCTTGATCATCTCGGCTGCAGCCTGGAAGGTGCGCTGGGCCGTGATCATAGTAATCATTTCGGCAGAAATATCCACGTTGGCCTGTTCCTTCGATGAGCCCTGGATCAGGCCGGTCCGCAGCAGGCCAGGGGTGGCATCCTGCGCCCCACCCGACGACGAGGTCGGACGCCACTGGTTAGAACCCACCTGGGCCAGGCCGTCCGGATTGGTGAAGGTCGCGAGCACGACCTGCCCCATGAGCTTGGAGCGGCCGTCACTGTAGCGGGCGGTGATAAGACCTTGCGCATCGACCCCGTAGCTTTCCAGGTCGGCGCCCGCGCCACCATTCTGGTCCCCTGTGGCAACAAAGCTGCTGGCATATTGCACCGCCTTGTTCAGGTCCAAGGCCACGCTCTGGGTGGCACCGCCAACCGGGACGGTGAAAGAGCCGTTCTGGCCATTCTCGAATGTGCCGTTCGAGGTGAACGCGAAGGTCGCGAACTTGCTGGTCGTCGTGTCCCAGCCGTTGCCGACATAGGTACCGACCTTGCCATCCAAGCCGACCAGTTCGCCGTCTATGGCCACATAGACATCGGACTCGGTCGCAGACTTCCGGACGTAATAGGTGTCTACCGTATGGGTTGCCTTGAGCGCACTGTCATCGGTGAAAGTGTGGGAGAAAGTTTTCGTGTATGACGCAGTTGCCGCGGGATCAAAAGGATTGACCGTCGAATCGACGAAGGTCGTTCCCCCACCGTCAAGGATCTGGCGAAGATCGGTCAGGCTGCTGGTTGAATTGACATCAAAAGTGATGTTCTTCACACCAATCGGGACATAGAACAAGGGCTTATCGACAGCCGTGAGAACACCGTTGGAGGTGAACTCGAGCGCACCGGTCGCCGTGTTCAGATTGAAATCTCCAATCTTGCCGTTGGTACCCAGTTTGCTACCATCGACGGTCAGGTAGACACTCACCATGGATTTCTGATTGGCATCGATGCTGTTGACGTAGTAGCTGTTGACGGTATGCGCCTGGCCTGACGCATCGTAAACCTCGCGCTGGTCGAGCTGGCTGTAGGTAGCAGGATCGGCAGGATCGAAAACGGTCGATGTTGCGGTCGAAGCGGAGCGGACATCCCACGCCGACTTGGCCATGTCACGGCTGGCTTCGACATTGATGTACTGATCCGGCCCGGCCTCGTAACTGAAGGAATTACCTGGCAGCAAGATACCATCGGAGCCGAAACTCAGGTTGCCAAGGCTGCTTTTGCTGGTATCGACGAACTGGCCATCGACCGTGGCGTAGGCCTTCCACTGATCCACTGCGGTCTTGACGTAAAAAGTACGGACGTCGTGCGCTTGACCCTGCCCGTCATAGACGGCCGTGGTGGTCGAGTCGGTGTAGGTCGTGGGGTCCTTGGGATTGAACGGCATAGCGGACTGGTCGATGACCTCGTTGCGCGTGTCCAGCACCAAGTCGATGGTGGCATCGGTCGTGGCCGTGGCCGGCAAGGGATCAAGACTCATCGAGAGCGACACCACCTTGCCCGCCTCGAGATTGCCCAGGGCATTGGCCGTGTAGCCCGTCAGATTATCGCCCGCCGAGTTGACGATTTTTCCATAGCGGTCGGCCGAGAACTGGCCGTCGCGGGTGTAGACCGTGGCACCGTTGCTGACCACGCGAAAGAAACCCTGACCGTCGATCGCCATGTTCAGGGGCTGGGTAGACTTGACGATGCTGCCATCCGTGAATAACTGGCGCGAACCGGGCTTCTTGGTACCCGCGTCATTCGATGACAAGGATGCCAGCACGCTGTCGAAATCGGAACCCTTGAAACCAATAGTATTCGCATTGGATATATTATTGCCTATCACATCCAGACGGGCGCTGGCGGAAAGCAGGCTGGAAGCATCGATATTGAAGGCCATGATATTTACTACTAAGTTACGCTAATAAAAAATTGATCAGCGGACCTGGCGGACATCAGCCAAGGCCACCTGCCCCACCGAGGGTATGCCGAGTTGAACGCTGCCTCCCGTCAATGACACGCTGGCGACCTGCCCTACCGTCAATGCGGTGGCCGTGACGGCCTGTCCGCCGCTCGAGGCCTTGACCTCGAACTGGTAACTGCCCGCCGGCGCGCTGGCGCCAGCATCGGTCTTGCCGTCCCAACTCAAGCTTTGCTGCCCGGCCGACTGCGCATCGAGCGTCTGCGTGCGCACGACCTGGCCGCTGCCGTTGCGTATCGTCAGCAGCAGGGAGTCGGCAGCCTGAGCCAGATCGACCACCATGGTCGCGGCCTGCCCATCGACCAGCTGGACGGCGGCACCGGGCACCAGCACGGAACGCCCGATCAGACTGGTGGCCGCCATCGTCTGGCTGGTCTGCAGGCCCGACAGCAGCGACTGCATGCTGTCGTTGAGCTGATTGATGCCGGTGACGGTGTTGAGCTGGGCGATCTGGGTGGTCAGCTCGGCGTTGTCCATCGGATTCATCGGATCCTGGTT
>JBDLVJ010000341.1:0-2934 GCA_039804875.1 Pseudomonadota bacterium
CCGCAACAAGCGCGGTTTGCTGTTCCATATCACCTCGGTCGAGCCTGCTTCTGTCGAAGCTGCCCCCTGAGGACCATCCGGACCAGATTGAGTTAGGAGTTTCATATGCCCCCACCACGTGGTAAGTTTTCCAAGGACCGCAAGGTCAAGCGCAACCAACAATCCCTGCTGTTCCGCCGCAAGCGCTTCTGCCGCTTCACGGTGACCGGCGTCAAGGAAATCGACTACAAGGACATCGACACCTTGCGCGATTTCATCGGTGAGAACGGCAAGATCACGCCGGCCCGTCTGACCGGCACCCGCGCCTTCTTCCAGCGCCAGCTGACCACCGCGATCAAGCGTGCCCGCTTCCTGGCCATGCTGCCGTACAGCGACCAGCACAAGGTCTGAGGAGAGACACGATGCAAGTGATCCTGCTGGAAAAAGTGGCCAACCTCGGCGCCCTGGGCGACGTGGTCAAGGTCAAGGACGGCTACGCCCGCAACTTCCTGATCCCGACCGGTGCCGCTCGCCGTGCCACCGAGAAGGCGATCGCCGAGTTCCAGGCGCGTCGCGCCGAACTCGAGAAGGTGCAGGCCGGCAAGCTGGCCGCCGCCAACACGCTGGCCGAGAAGCTCGCCGGCAAGACCGTGTCGATCAGCCAGAAGGCTGGCGTGGACGGCCGTCTGTTCGGCTCCGTCACCAACGCCGACATCGCCGAGGGCCTCAAGGCCCAAGGCCATGACGTCATCAAGGCGCAGGTTCGCCTGCCGAACGGCCCGCTGAAGACCGTGGGCGAGTTCCCGGTGTCGGTGGCGCTGCACACCGACGTCGTGGTCGAGATCACGGTCGCGGTGGTGGGCGAGACGGTCTGACGACCGCCGACCGCTGGTGGCACCCGGCCCGCTGAGGGCCGGGTCCGCACCGCCTCACAAGGCTGGCTTTGCCAGCCTTGTTTCGTTTCCGGGCCCGCTTTCCACCCAAGCTCCACCCCTTGTCCACAGGTCTGTGAACAGGCGAGGCGGTGGGTGCGCCCTATGATCGAACGATGTCTGCCTTGATGTCCGGTTCCGGCCCGCTGCCCCGCGGTGCCGACGATGAAGTCGCGCGGCTGCGCATCCCACCGCACTCGGTCGAGGCCGAGCAGAGCGTGCTCGGGGGGCTGCTGCTGGACAACTCGGCGTCCGACCGTGCCGGTGACCTGCTGACCGAGACCGACTTCTACCGCTACGAGCACAAGCTCATTTATGGCGCCATCATGGTGCTGATCTCGGCCAACAAGCCAGCCGACGTGATCACGGTGTTCGAGCAGCTGACCAGCCTGGGCAAGGCCGAGGAGGTCGGCGGTCTGGCCTACCTGAACGCGCTGGCGCAGAGCGTGCCGAGTGCGGCCAACCTGCGGCGTTACGCCGAAATCGTGCGTGAGCGCGCCATCCTGCGCAAGCTCGTTGCGGCCAGCGACGAGATCGCCACCAACGCCTTCAACCCGCAGGGGCGGGCGGTGGCGGCCATCCTCGACGAGGCCGAGGGCAAGATCTTCCAGATCGGCGAGGAGGGCTCGCGCAACAAGCAGGGCTTCCACTCGATGGATTCGCTGGTGGTCGCGCTGATCGACCGGGTGCAGGAGCTGGCCGAGAACGGCGCCGGCGAGGTCACCGGCGTGCCCTCGGGCTTCAGCGATCTCGATCGCATGACCGCTGGCCTGCAGCCGGGCGACCTGATCATCCTGGCCGCGCGCCCCTCGATGGGCAAGACCGCCTTCGCGCTGAACATCGGCGAGCACGTGGCGGTCAAGGAAGGCCTGCCGGTGGTCGTGTTCTCGATGGAAATGGGCGCCTCCCAGCTGGCGCTGCGGATGGTGGGCTCGCTCGGGCGCATCGACCAGCAGCACCTGCGCACCGGCGCGTTGCGCGACGAGGAATGGGGTCGCCTGTCCGAGGCGGTCGACCAACTGCGCAACGTCAGCCTGTTCATCGACGAGACCCCCGCGCTGACCTCGGCCGAGCTGCGCGCCCGGGCGCGCCGCCAGGCCCGCCAGTGCGGCAAGCTGGGGCTGATCGTCATCGACTACCTGCAGCTGATGAGCGGCTCGGCCAGCGGCAACGGCGAGAACCGCGCGACCGAGATCAGCGAGATCTCGCGCAGCCTGAAGGCGCTGGCCAAGGAGTTGCAGTGCCCGGTGATCGCGCTGTCTCAGCTCAACCGCTCGGTCGAGACGCGCACGGACAAGCGGCCGATGATGAGCGACCTGCGCGAGTCCGGCGCCATCGAGCAGGATGCGGACGTCATCATGTTCATCTACCGCGACGAGTACTACAACAAGGAGAGCAAGGAGCCGGGCGTGGCCGAGATCATCATCGGCAAGCAGCGCAACGGGCCGGTGGGCACGGTCAAGCTGGCGTTCTTGCGCCCGCTGACCAAGTTCGAGAACCTGGCGCCGGGCAGCTTCGGTGGGGGTGAGTATTGAGCCGGCCAAGCGGCGCGACATGAAAAAAGGGACGCCGAGGCGTCCCTTGCTCAAGCTGCGGTGACCGCTCAGTCGCGTTCGCCGCCGAAGATGCCGAGCAGGCTCAGCAGCGACTGGAACACGTTGTAGACGTCCAGGTAGATCGCCAGCGTCGCGGTGATGTAGTTGTCCTCGCCGCCGTCCACCACGCGCTTGATGTCGTAGAGCATGAAGGCGGAGAAGATGACCACGGCCAGGGCCGAGATCGTCGCGCTCAGCGCGGGCATCTGCAGCCAGATGTTGGCCACGGCGCCCACCAGGATGCCGATCGTGCCGACCATCAGCCACTTGCCCATGCCCGACAGGTCGCGCTTGATCGTGGTGGCCAAGGAGGCCATCGCGAAAAACACCACCGCCGTGCCGCCGAAGGCGAAGCCGATCAGCTTGCCGCCATTGCTGAAGCCCAGCACCGCGCCGATCAGGCGCGACAGCATCAGCCCCATGAAGAA
>JBDLVJ010000342.1:0-4743 GCA_039804875.1 Pseudomonadota bacterium
CGCTGATAGCCGGCGCCATCATCGCCGCCGCGGGCAGCGCCTGGGTGTTCGCGCTCAACGCGCTGCTGTCGCTGCTGGCAGCGGTCGTGATCAGCCGCTGGCGGCGCGAACACAAGCCGCACCCGCTCGGGCGCGAGCGCCTGGGCACCGCGATGCGGGTCGGGCTGCAGTACATCGCCCAGTCGCGCCAGCTCAAGGGCGTGCTGTTGCGGATCTGGATCTTCTTCTTCCACTCGACCGGCCTGATGGCGCTGCTGCCGCTGGTGGCGCATGGCATGCAGGGCGGCGATGCCGCGACCTTCACGCTGCTGCTGGCGGCCATGGGCGCCGGCGCCATCGGCTCGACCGCCTTGCTGCCGCGGCTGCGGCGGCGCTACGCGCGCGACGCACTGGTGCTGCGCGGTGCCTGGCTGCAGGCCGGCACGATGGCCGTGATGGCCTGGACCGACCAGCTCTGGATCGCGGTGCCGGCCATGCTGCTGGGCGGGGCGGCCTGGATCACCACCGCCAACAGCCTGAGCGTGTCGATCCAGCTCGGCCTGCCCGACTGGGTGCGCGCGCGCGGCATGTCGATGTACCAGATGGCCATCATGGGTGCCAGCGCCAGCGGCGCCGCGCTCTGGGGCCAGATCGCGACCTGGACCCATGTGCCGACCAGCCTGGCCATCGCCGCCGGCACCGGCGCGCTGACGATGTGGCTGACCAACCGCCTGCTGCCCGACAGCGGCCAGGCCGGCGACCTGACACCGCAGCACATCTTCCAGGCCCCGCAGCATCCCGGGCCAGGCAGCGCGGGCAGGATCAGCGTGATGATCGAGTACCGGATCGACCCGGCGCGGGCGGCCGAGTTCCGCGCCCTGATGCTGGACGAGAGCCGGCCGAGCCGGCTGCGCCAGGGCGCGCTGTCCTGGGAGCTGCTGCACGACCTCGAGGACCCGGGCCGCTTCCTGGAACTGGTCACCGACGAATCCTGGACCGACCACCTGCGCCGCTTCGAGCGCGTCACCGCCGCCGACGCCGAGTTGCACGCGCGCAAGCGCGCCTTCCACCTCGGCCCCGAGCCGCCGCGCGTCACGCGCTGCCTGATGGAGAGCACCGTCAAATGAAGATCGCCATCATGGGCGCTGGCGCCGTCGGCAGCTATTACGGCGGCCTGCTGGCGCGCGCCGGTCACGAGGTCACGCTGATCGGCCGCGCCGCCCATGTCGCCGCCGTCGAGCGCGACGGGCTGCGCCTGCAGACGCTGGCCTTCGATGAACGGGTGCCGGCGCGCGCCAGCTGCGACCCCGCCGCCGTGGCCGGCGCCGACTGGGTGCTGTGCTGCGTCAAGTCCCACGACACCGAGGCCGCCGCCGCCGCGCTGCGGCCTCATCTGGCCCCCGGCGCGCGGATTCTGAGCCTGCAGAACGGGCTCGACAACGCCGAGCGGCTGCGGGCCCTGCTGCCACGCCATCCGGTGCAGCCGGTGCTGGTCTATGCCGCGGTCGAGCTCGCCGGCCCCGGCCATCTGCGCCATCACGGCCGGGGCGAGCTCGTGATCGGCGCCGGACCGGACAGCGAGGCCATCGCCAGCACCTTCACCGGCGCCGGCGTGCCGGTGCAGGTACTGCCCGATCTGCGCGCGGCGCAATGGTCCAAGCTGGTCGTCAACTGCGCCTACAACGCGCTGTCGGCGATCTCGCGCCTGCCCTACGGCCGCATGCTCCAGGGGCCGGGCATCGAGGCCACGATGCGCGAGGCGGTGGCCGAATGCCTGGCGGTGGCGCGCGCCGAAGGCGTCAACCTGCCGGCCGACAGCTGGGAGCGGGTGCGCGCGCTGGCCGACGCCATGCCGAACCAGCAGTCCTCGACCGCGCAGGATCTCGCGCGCGGGCGGCGCAGCGAGATCGACCAGCTCAACGGCCATGTGGTGCGCCGGGGCGCGGCGCTCGGCGTGCCGACGCCGGTCAACCGCGCGCTGCACGGCCTGGTCAGGCTGCTCGAGGCCCCGCCCGGCGATCCGGCCGGCTGAACCGCGAGACGCCGACCGCGGCTCAGAACTCGAGCCCGTCGATCGCGCCGAGCTGGCCCAGCGCCGCCTCGAAATCGAAGCCGCGCATCGCCTGCATCAAGGGTGCGTAACGCGCCCCCAGCATCTGCTGCAACAGGGCGGCATGCTGTTCGCACAGCGGAATCGAGCCCGCGTCGTCCTCGCGCAGCAGCTGCGCCAGCCGGTGCTGAAGTCGCGGCCACTGCGACCGATCCGGCTCCCGGGGCTCGGTGGCCGAATTGCCAGCCGGCTCGTCGGTCGATCCCGCCAGCGCTGGCTCACCAGCCGGCGCGGCCCAGGCCGGATCAGCGGGCCGCTGCACCACGGGGGTGGCCGCCACGGCGCTCGGACACGGGCAGCGGCCCGGATCGGCCAGCCCGAGCGGCAAGCTGAACCAGAAGCGGCTGCCCTGCCCCTTCTGGCTCTCGACGCCGATCCGCCCGCCCATCAGC
Organism: Pseudomonadota bacterium; assembly: GCA_039804875.1. Taxonomy (GTDB): domain Bacteria; phylum Pseudomonadota; class Gammaproteobacteria; order Burkholderiales; family Burkholderiaceae_C; genus Malikia. Next base: position 2,482 of record JBDLVJ010000342.1, read on the forward strand.
TCGACCAGCTTGCGCGCGATCGCCAGCCCCAGGCCGGTGCCGCCGTAGCGGCGCGTCAGACCGGCATCGACCTGCTGGAAGCTCTCGAACAGGTGGCACTGATCGTCGGCGCCGAGCCCGATGCCGGTGTCGCTGACCTCGAAGCGCAACCACGTGCCACGCGCGTCCCGAACCTCCCGAGCCTCGCGCCGCACCGCCAGCTTGACCAGGCCGGCGTCGGTGAACTTGACCGCGTTGTCGGCCAGCTTGTGCAGCACCTGACCGATCTGGACCGGATCGCCAGCGAGCCGGCGCGGGACATCGGGCGCGACCTCGACGACCAGTCGCAGTCCCTTGGCGGCGATGCGCTCGCGCAGGCGCTCGACGATGGTCTCTAGCACGGCGTCGAGCTCGAAATCCTGCTGCGCGGTGTGCAGCGCGCCGCTGTCGACCCGGGTGTAGTTCAGGATGTCCTCGATCAGCGACTGCAGCTGCCGGCTGGCCAGCTGCAGCGCCTTGAGCTGCTCCTGCTGCCGCGCGCCCAGGCAGCCCTGCTGCAGCAGGTAGCTCAGCCCCATGATGGCGTTCATCGGCGTGCGCAGCTCATGGCTGATGTTAGAGAAAAAGGCGCCCTTGGCCTGGTTGGCCGCCTCGGCCGCGAGCTTGGCGGCTTCGAGCTCGCGCGTGCGCTGGCCGACCAGCTCCTCGAGATGATGCCGGTGCCGCTCCAGGTCCTTGGCGATCGCGTTGATGCGGGTGACATCGCGCGCGGCGGCAAAGACGCCGCAGACCCGCTCGGACGCGTCGCGGTAGACGCTGGCGTTGTAGAGCACCTCGGTTTCGCGACCGCCGGCATGGCGCAGCACCAGCGGGTAGTCGCTGACCTGGCCCTGCTCGAAGGCCAGCCGGTAGCCGCCTCGGGCCTTGTCGGGGTCAGTGAAATAGTCCGAGAAGTCGCTGCCGATCAGCGCCTCGCGGCCCAGGCCGGTCGCGGCCTCGGTGGCCCGGTTGACATCGGTGATCTTGCCCTGCGGACTGATGGCGAGCAGCGGATCGAGGCTGGCCTCGAGCAGGCTGCGGACATAGCTTGAGGCGGCGCGCACCGCCGCCTCGGCCTGCCGGCTCTCGGTGATGTCGCGCGCGACCGCGTAGAACAGCTTCTCCTGCGGGCTGAAGACCACGCTCCAGGCCAGCCAGCGCGAGCCGCCATCACGGCACAGGCCGCGATTGACGAAACCGTCCGAGACCGTCCGGCCCTCGTGCAGCGCCCGCGCGATCCGGCGCACCTCGCGCCGGTCGTCCGGATGAATCAGGTCGAGGAAGAAGCGACCGACGAATTCGGACATTTCATAGCCCAGCATCCGCTTGACGGCGGGGTTGACGAGCTGGTAAATGCCATCGGCGCCCACGATCGCCATCAGGACCGAGGCGGAATTGAAAAAGCGGAAGTAGCGCTCGCGCTCGGACTCGACCATCTTCGTGGCCTGGGCGGCCCGCAGCAGCCGCTCGTCGATCTCGCGCCGGGCGGCGGCGGCACGGGCCGCGTTGAGCTCGATGCGGGCCTGGCGTTGCTCGGTGATGTCCTCGAACAGCGCGTAGACCCCGCGCAGACAGCCGTCCGCCCCGCCCCGGATCGGGACCGCCTGCGTCCTGAGCCAGCACAGACGGTCTTGCTGGCGGTCGCGCAGGCCCATGACGGCGTGGTGGATAACCTGGCCGGTCTCGAGCGCCAGCCGGGCCGGATACTCGGCGGGCAGGCAGGGAGATTCGTCCTCGTGCACGGCCTCCCAGCGCGGGTCGGCGGCCAGCCAGTCACGCAGCGGCTGGACATTTGGCCCCAGGATGCTTTCGGCGGCCGGATTGGCGGCCATGACGGCTCCGGCCGGATTCAGGATCACGATGCCAATCGGCAAGGAATCGAACAGCAGATCGCCATCGGGCTGCTCGAGCTGGCACGCAGCCGCCATCTGGTCTGGCATGAATTTTCTCCCTGTCCCTGTGATGTACCCACCCAGGCCGCATCTTGATCATTTATTCATGTCTTGAGAAGCCGGCGCGGACAGGCCGCCGCGCGGGCGCGACAATGCCGGGGTGAGCCCGACCACACCACCCCGCCGCATCGCCCACCTCGACATGGATGCCTTTTTCGCGTCGGTCGAGCTGCTGCGCTACCCGCAGCTCGAGGGCCTGCCGCTGGTCATCGGCGGCGGACGCCGGCGCGAGGACGACGCGCTGCTGGCCGCGCATGCCGGCCAGCCGCTGTCCGCGCTCCCGCTGGCCGAC
>JBDLVJ010000343.1:0-7990 GCA_039804875.1 Pseudomonadota bacterium
TCGGCCTGCAGGCCGTCGAGCATGCGCTGCACCCGCGCCGGCTGGCCGTCGAGCACGGCCTCGGCCAGCTTGAACGGGTCGTAGCGCGCGACATTGAGCACCGCGCTCTCGACCTGCTCGAAACTCAGTTCGCCCGGCGGGTGGAGCAGCGCCAGCTTCTGGATCTCCTGGTGCGCGGCCAGCAGGTTGCCCTCGACCCGGTCGGCCATGAAGGCCAGGATGCGCTGGCCCTGCTCGCCCGAGGCGACGCGCTGGCCCTGCTGCTGCAGGCGCTGCGCGATCCAGCCCGGCAGCTGGGCCCGCTCGACCGGATCGATCCGCACCGTCACGCCATGGGCGTCGAGCGCACCGAACCAGGCGCTCTTCTGGGTCGCGGCATCGAGCCGTGGCAGCAGCACCAACGTCAGCGTGCTGTCGTTGCCAGCCGCCCCGGCGGCGATCTGCTGCAGCGCGGCCGACCCTTCCTTGCCCGGCTTGCCGGACGGAATCCGGATCTCGATCAGCTGCTTGTCGGCGAACAGGCTCAGGGCTCCGCCGGCGGCCATCACCGCGCTCCAGTCGAAATGCGCGCCGGCGACGGCGAAGACGCTGCGCTCGCTGTGACCCTGGACGCGCGCGGCGGTGCGGATCGCGTCGGCCGCCTCCTGCTGCAGCAGCGGATCGTCACCGTGCAGGATATAGAGGGTTTTCAACCCGCGCTGCAGCTGCGCGGGCAATTGGAGGGCGGGGACTTGCATGGTGTGCGTTTGATCGAAATGCGCCTCCAACCCCGTCCTTCAGGGCGAGACAGGATGGCGCGGACGCCGCGGGCGTCCTTTGCGGCGGTCAATGCGGCATCTGCTGTGTTCGGTAGGAGGTGAACGTGCATCAGCAAGACGCAATGTCTTCCATGCCGGGGCTCTAACTATACTGCCTGCATGCCCGCATCGGCAACGACTGGCTCAAGCGCCACGCCGGCAATGAGCGCCGCAGGTCTCCCGACCTTCAGGCCAGCGAGGAGGTCCCTCTCCTACTACGAAAAAATAACGATTGTCGGCTGATTTTCCGGGATCTAGAATGAAAAAGCAGAGTGGATCGGCAGCCATCCTGCGATTTTCATCATAGACACAGGGGGTGAATCATGGCGGTGAATCCGGGAACCGAGCTGTCGAGTCTCAACTTCGGGAACATGATCGGGGGTCCGCTTTGCGCGGTCATCGAGGCGCAGACCCAGGCGGCGCGCGCCACGGCCGACTTAATCAAGACGGTGGGCTTCGACCAGGACAACAAGCCGGTCTATGTCGAGTTCAAGTATCCGAAGGAAGTCGCCCCCTACCAGCCGGCGGTCGAGGCCCATGTGGCCTCGGTCTCGGTCGGCAACCAGGGCAGCGGCTATGAAAGCGCGCCGGCAGTGACCTTCTCGGCCGGTTCGGGCGAGACCGCCGCCCAGGGCCAGGCCGTGGTCGAGAGCGGCAAGCTGGTCCGCATCGAACTGACCGATGGCGGCCGCTACACCTCGGCCCCCAGCGTCAGCATTGCCGCCCCGACCGGAGACGGCGGCACCCAGGCGGTGGCCAGCGTGGTGTTCGCGACCCGCAAGGACGCGGTGGAGGCCAAGTTCCAGGACATGAAGATCGAGGTCCCGCTGCTGACCATGCTGCCGATTCCCTTCATCCGGGTCGAGGAGGCGACAATCGACTTCAATGCCAAGATCAACTCGATCGAAACCCAGAGCCAGAGCAGCGACCTGGCCATCGGTGGCAACCTGGAGGTCAAGCAGCGCTGGCCGGGCGGCTCGGCCAAGCTCAATGTGTCCTGCTCCTACAAGAAGACCACCGCCAGCGGCAGCAATGTCGAGCGTACCTACTCGATGCACATCTTCGTCAAGGCCTCGCAGGACGAGATGCCAGCCGGCATGGAAAAACTGCTCGGCGTGCTCGAGGGCGCGATGCGCTCCACCCCCGTTGGCGCCGTGAAGTAACCCTTGCCACCACCCGCCACCCGGACCGGAACATGAGCGAACTCAGCGAAACCCTCGGACATCTGCTGTGCGAGATCACGCGCGCGCGCATGGCGGCCGACCGCGAATCGGTCCGGATCGCCAGGCAGTACGCCGAGGAGGATGGGGGCCTGCTGCGCCATTTTCCGGTTCCGCGCATGCGCATGCCCCAGATCGAGCTGACGCTGCCGGTGCTGGTCTCGCATATCCCGCAGGGCTATGTCGCCAAGGTGGCGCCCGACATGCTGGTGTCGGCCCTGTCCGCCAATCTCAAGGAGGCGCTCAACGGCCTGGCCATCCATGTCAGCACGACCGAGATCCGCAGAATAGTGCGCGCCGACGCCAACCTGAGCCAGGGCCTAGTCAGCGACGAGCTGCCGACCCTGCTGACCGAGCAGCTGCACGACCACACGCGCCGGCTGGTCGAGCGCCAGACGGCAAGGGCGGCCAAGACGGCGGCGACCGGCCCTGACGAGGCCGCGACGGCGAGCCAGAGCGCCGAGCGCTTCAAGGCAATCGCCGCCATCATCCGCACCCAGGTCAACCGCACGCTGGACGCGCTGCCGCAGCGCCCGGTCGGCATCAGCGTCGATGCGCGCACCCAGCAGGTCAAGGAGGTGAATCAGGGCGGCAGCTTCTGCCTCAACCTCAAGCTCAACGTGACCGAGGAAGGGCTGGACATGCTGTTCGAGGACCCCGAGCCCGGCCAGGACAAGCCGCCCGCGCTGAGCCGTCTGGTGCCGGAGTAGGCCGGTATGCAGATCGTCGTCACGGCTTTCCTGGACGAGTCGCGCGCCCTGGTCGAGGCATCGACCCGGCTGGTCGATCTGTACCAGCACCAGCAGCCCGATTTTCCGGACCGACTGGTCGACTGGCTGCGCCGGGCCGAGGACCTGCTCAAGCGGCATCGCCTCGGCCAGCTCGCGCCCTTGTCGGCGCTGCGGGCGCGGGCGCTGGCGGCGATCGCCGGCATGCACGAGGGGGCCGAGCCGGCGGCGCGCCGGTTGCAGGCGCGCAAGCAGACGGCGGGTGCCTGCGCGCTGTTGCTGGGTCAGGCCCAGGGCCTGCTGCACGAGGCGCAGGCCGCGCTCGAACCCAGACGCGACGAAGCCGCGCGCCTGATTCAGCAGATGTTGCAGATCCTGCTTCAGAGCGGCATGCTGCCGGCACTGCTCGATGCGGCGCCCGGACCGGCCGAGCGCCTGGCCCGGGTCTGGCAGGTCTGTCAGACCCGGGTCGAGGTCGCCAATGGCGCCCGTCAGGTGCTGGGCCTGGTGGCCTGGGCCGACGCGCTGCGCCTGATCGACGAGACGCTGGACGCCTGGCGGCTCTGAGCCCGCCTGTCCGCTCCCGGCTCCAGCCCGGCTTGAACACGTGCCTGCTTCGGCCCTGGGTCTGGCTCAGGCCGCCGCGCGCTGCAGCCGGTCGCGCACGCCGTCCCAGGCGGCATCGGCCGGCGGGGTCTCGACCCAGATCAGCCCGATGCCGGGCTGGTCGAGCTCGCGCAGCACCGCGAACAGCTCCTGCGCGCAGGCGTCCGCCTGGGTCGGCATGTAGCGCAGCAGCAGCTGCCGACTGGCGCTGCTGACGGGCGATCGGGTGTAGATCGCGATGGCCCTGGCGTCGGCGCCGAGCAGATCGAGCGCGGCCTGCATCTCGGCCTGCGGCATCAGGCGTACCCGTGCCGTCGGCGCGTAATGCGACTCCAGCGTGCCCGAGGCCTTGGGCGCGGCCTGGTCGCGCAAGCCGACTGGCTGGCCGAGCACGGCTTCGAGCGCCTCGATGCCGATCATGCCGGGGCGCAGCAGCACCGGGCGGCCACGGCTGCAGTCGACGATGGTCGACTCGATGCCGACCGGGCAGGGGCCGCCGTCGAGGATCAGCAGCTCGTCATCGGACAGCAGGGCATCGAACTCGTCGCGCACATGCTCGGCCGAGGTCGGGCTGACGCGGCCGAAGCGGTTCGCGCTCGGCGCCGCCAGGCCGTGGATGCCGATCGCCTGACAAGCCTGCAGCAGCGCCTGCGCGACCGGGTGCGCCGGGCAGCGCAGGCCGATCGAGTCCTGGCCGCCAGCCGATGCCGCGCCCACTTCTAGCTCGCGCGGCAGGATCAAGGTCAGCGGACCGGGCCAGAAGGCCCGCATCAGCTGGGACGCGAAGTCGGGCAGCTCGCGCGCGTAATGCGCGACGCCAGCCTGCCATTGCGCCGCAGTGGCGCCAGCCAGATGCACGATCAGCGGGTGGTCCTTGGGCCGGCCCTTGGCGTCGAAGATGCGACCGACCGCATCCGGCTGGTCGGCGTCCGCCGCCAGGCCGTAGACGGTCTCGGTCGGCAGGCCGACCAGGGCGCCGCGTTGCAGCGCCCGCGCCGCCTGTTCGACCGCCTGCTGCGCCGGCCCGAGCGCGGCGGCGTCGGCCCGCGCCGGCTGCAGCAGCGCGCGCGCGTCCAGCGTCAGCGCCATGGCGCCATGCCCAGCAGCTCGGCGCAGCGCAGCGCGGTCGCCTGCGCCTGCTCGACGCTGGCGCCGGTCAGGTTGAGGTGACCCATCTTGCGGCCCGGTCGCGCTTCGAGCTTGCCGTACAGGTGCAGATGCCCGCCCGGCAGCGCCAGGATCTGGGCCCAGGGCGGCTCGACCGGCTGGCCGTGCTGGAACCAGAGGTCGCCCAGCAGGTTCAGCATCACGGTCGGGCTGTGCAGGCGCGGCTGCACCAGCGGCAGGCCGGCCATCGCGCGCACCTGCAGCTCGAACTGCGAGCAGTCGCAGGCATTGATCGTGTAGTGGCCACTGTTGTGCGGGCGCGGCGCCATCTCGTTGACGACCAGGCCGCCATGCTCGCTGCCGTCGTCGATCACGAAGTACTCGACGCACAGCACGCCGACATAGCCGAGCTGGCGCGCGACGGTGGCGGTGGTGGCGATGGCGCGCTCGGCCAGTTCGGCCGGCACGTTGCCGTCGAACACCTCGGTCACGGCCAGGATGCCGTCGCGGTGCAGGTTGCGCTGGACCGGAAAATTGACCACCTGGTCATCGGCGCCGCGCGCGACGATGACCGACAGCTCGGCCTTCAGCGGCAGCATCTTCTCGAGCACGCAGGCGACGCGGCCCATGCCGTTCCAGGCGACGGCGAGCTCGGCCCGGTTCTTGACGCGGGCCTGGCCCTTGCCGTCATAGCCGAGGCGGGCGGTCTTGAGAATGCCGGGCAGCAGTTCGTCAGCGACGGCGGCCAGGTCGGCCTCGGTCTCGAGCGCGGCATAGGGGGCCGGGCCGACGCCGCCGGCCTGGGCGCAGGCGACGAAATGCGCCTTCTCGGCGATGCGGTCCTGCGCCACGGCGACCGCGCTGGCGGCCGGCGCGACCGGGCGGCTCGCGGCCAGGATCTGCAGCGCGGGGGCCGGCACGTTCTCGAACTCGGTCGTGATCGCGTCGCAGCGCTCGGCGAGTTCGGCCAGGCCGGCCGCGTCCTCGTAGCCGGTCTGGATGTGGAAATGGCTGACCAGTCCGGCCGGGCTGACCGGGTCGGCGTCGAGCACGGCGGTGTAGTAGCCCATCTCCTGCGCGGCCTGCACGAACATGCGGCCGAGCTGGCCGCCGCCCATCACGCCCAGGGTCGCGATCCGGCCTGTGGCGTTGACCGATCCGGGCAGCAGGGTCTTGACGGCGCTCATGCCTGGCCCACCGGCGGCAGGACCATGGCGCGCGCGGCCTCGGTCTGTGCGGTGCGGAAGGCTTCCAGCTTGTCGCGCAGCGCGGCGTCCTCGTTGGCCAGCATGGCGACTGCGAACAGCGCCGCGTTGGCCGCGCCGGCGGCACCGATGGCGAAGGTCGCGACCGGAATGCCCTTGGGCATCTGCACGATGCTGTGCAGCGAGTCCACGCCCGACAGCGCCTTGGACTGCACCGGCACGCCGAGCACCGGCACCACGGTCTTGGCCGCCAGCATGCCCGGCAGATGGGCCGCGCCGCCGGCACCGGCGACGATGGCTTTCAGGCCACGGCCGACGGCGGTCTCCGCGTAAGCGAACATGTCGTCGGGCATGCGGTGCGCCGACACCACGCGCGCCTCGCAGGCCACGCCGAACTGCTGGAAAATCTCTACCGCATGCTTCATGGTGTCCCAATCGCTGTTGGAACCCATCACCACGCCCACCTTGATTGCTTCGCTCACAGGCCACTCCAAAAGTTGCGATTTTACTTTTGGCCCCCAGATAGAGGGCAAAATCCTTCAGCAATCCCTTGCCGCGCCGCCGCCGGCTCATCCACTTCACACAAGCGCCATCCCATGATCGACGTCAACCTTGTCAATTTCGAAGCCGAAGTCATCGAAGCCTCGCTCCGCGTGCCAGTGCTGCTGGACATCTGGGCCGAGTGGTGCGGCCCCTGCAAGCAGCTGGGCCCAAGGCTGGAACAGCTCGAGACCGAGCAAGGCGGCCGCTTCATGCTGGCCAAGCTCGACGCCGACAAGACGCCCGAGATCGCCGGCCAGCTGTCGCAGATGTTCGGCGTGCGCAGCATCCCGTTCTGCGTGCTGTTCAAGGACGGCCAGCCGGTCGATGGCTTCGTGGGCGCCCTGCCGCTGGATCAGCTGCGCGCCTTCCTGGCCAAGCACATGCCCATCGGCGAGCCGCAGGCGGAGGCCGAAGCCGAGGTTCAGCCCGATACGCAACCGGGCCAGGCCGCCGATGCCCGTTCGGTGCTGGAACAGCTGGCCGACGCGCTGGCCCAGAATCCGGCCGACGACGACCTGCGCTTCGACTATGTCAGGCAGCTGATCGGCCACGGCCAGCTGGCCGAGGCCGCCGCCGCGCTGGCGCCCGCGATGGGCCAGATCCCGCTGCAGCTGCGTTTCGAGTCGCTGCAGCAGTGGCTCAACGCGCTCGAGTTCGTCAGCAACGACCCGCGCGGCCGCTGGAGCATCGAGCAGTTCGAGCAGGCGATCTCGGCCAACAAGCGCGACTTCGACAGTCGCTTCGCCAAGAGCAGGCTGCTGATCGCCCAGGGCGACTGGCAGGCCGCGATGGAGGAGCTGCTCGAGATCATCATGCGCGACAAGAAATGGGCCGACGAGGCGCCGCGCAAGACCTATGTCGCGCTGCTCGAGCTGCTGACGCCACACAAGCCGAAGGCCGATCCCGGCGCGGCGGGCAAGAGCGCTGGCGGCATCGAGATCGCGGCCCCGGTGACGCAGCAGCAGGACCCGCAGGCCGAGCTGGTCGCGCGCTATCGCCGCAAGCTCAGCATGGCGCTGAACTGAGCATCGATCCGATTCCCTTCATCCAGTGAAGTCCTCGATCCAATTCGTCGATGTCGATCGACCCGAGACCTGGACCCGCTACCGCAGCGGCCTGTGCCAGGATTGCGTCGCCAACTGCTGCACCATGCCGGTCGAGGTCAGGCTGCCGGATCTGGTGCGGCTCGGGCTGGTCGACCCGTTCGAGGCCGAGCACGAGCAGCCCAAGCAGATCGCCAAGCGCCTGAGCAAGGCCGGGCTGATCGAGCATTTCAACTTCCGCCACAGCATCTTCACGCTGGCGCGCCGAGCCAGCGGGGATTGCCATTTTCTCGATGCCAAGACCCGCCTGTGCACCGTGTACGAGCAGCGCCCCGGCACCTGCCGCCTGCACCCGCAGGTCGGCCCCCGGCCCAACCACTGCCCGTACAGCCCGCGCGGCAAGCACTGACGCAAAACACGGGCACGCTTGTGTCATAATATGCGTCTTGGCCCGGTAGCTCAGTTGGTAGAGCAGCGGATTGAAAATCCGCGTGTCGATGGTTCGATTCCGTCCCAGGCCACCAGATAAAAAGCCCGTAGTTGCATTCGTGACTACGGGCTTTTGGTTTTTCGGTCCAATTCTCCGCCAACTCGCTGCGCTGCTGCTGCCCGCACTTGCTGCGAAGAAGCACGGCCTAGACCAAGGTGACACCAGCTTTAAGAGGCTTCATCACAAAGCTGGTCTTGCAGTCCTGGACGCTGGCGTGCTTGAGCAAGGTGTCCATGATGAAGCGGGAGAAG